>NZ_JAXOJX010000038.1:0-77621 GCF_034427735.1 Azohydromonas lata | reverse complement strand
CCTGGGTGGGCCTGGGCGCCAACCTGGGCGACGCGCGCCAGACGCTGCGCGAGGCCGTGCAGGCCCTGGCCTCGCTGCCGGGCTGCCGGCTGGCGGCGGTGTCCTCGCTGTGGCGCAGCGCGCCGGTGGACGCCGCGGGCCCGCACTTCTTCAACGCCGTGGCGGCGCTGGACACCACGCTGGCGCCGCTCGCGTTGCTGCGTGCGCTGCAGGCCATCGAGCTGGCGCATGGGCGCGAGCGCCCCTACCGCAACGCGCCGCGCACGCTGGACCTGGACCTGCTGCTCTACGGCGAGCTGCGGCAGGACGACCCGGTGCTCACGCTGCCGCATCCGCGTGCGCACGAGCGCGCCTTCGTCCTGGCGCCGCTGGCCGAGCTTTCGCCGGAGTTGGCGTGGCCGGGGCGCGACGCCACGCCGGCGCGGCTGTTGCCGCTGGTGCAGGACCAGGCGGTGGAGCGGCTGGCGGGTCTCTGGATCTGACGCCGGATTGACAACGCGTTACGGTTTTCACCGTGCATGACGTCACGGTGTCGTGTCTCGCGAATGTCACAGACACGACGACTTGCCCCCCCAGGCACCCCGGGTGCCGTACCGGCCCCCTAATAGAATCGCGGGCTTGCCAACTGAACCCAGCCGTGGCGGCTTGCGCGCGCCCACGGCTCGCCGGCCTTTGTGGCCCGGACGAGAGGACGACATGCTGTTTTCCAAGCTGCTGCCCAAGGAGGGCAATTTCTTCGAGCTGTTCAACCAGCACGGCGCGAAGATTGCCGAAGGCTCCCGGGCCTTCATGCTGATGATCGAGAACTACGCCGATCCGGCATTGCGCCAGCGCTACGCCGACGGCGTGGACTCCGCCGAGCACGATGCCGACAAGGTCACCGCTGAAGTCAACCGGCTGCTGCACAAGACCTTCATCACCCCGATCGATCGCGAACAGATCCTGTCGCTGATCAACGCCATGGACGACGTGCTGGACCTGCTGCAGGACACGGCCGAGACCATGGCGCTGTACGACGTGCATGCCGTCACCGAGGAGCTGCGCTCGCTGGCCGAGCTCAGCGTCAAGTGCTGCGAGCGCGTGCAGCACGCCGTGTCGCTGCTGCCCAAGCTCAACGTGCCGGCCGTGGCCGAGGCCGCCATCAAGACCTGCGAGGAGATCGACAAGCTCGAATCCGACGCCGACCGCGTGATGCGCAGCGCCATGTCCAAGCTGTTCCGCCAGGAGCCCGACGTGCGCGAGCTCATCAAGCTCAAGGCGATCTACGAGCAGCTCGAATCCATCTCCGACCGCTGCGAGGACGTGGCCAACCTGATCGAGGGCGTGGTCCTCGAGAACTCCTGAAGAAGCCGGCTCCGGCTTTTTTCACTCTTCTCATGGATCCCATCCAGACCAGTTTCTGGGTCGTGGCAGTGCTCGTCCTGCTCGCCCTCGTGTTCGACTTCATGAACGGCTTCCACGACGCGGCGAACTCCATCGCCACCGTCGTGTCCACCGGCGTGCTCAAGCCCCAGCAGGCCGTGCTGTTCGCCGCCTTCTTCAACGTGGTGGCCATTGGCATCTTCCAGCTCAAGGTGGCGGCCACCGTGGGCAAGGGCATCGTCGATCCGTCGGTGGTGGACCTGCACGTCATCTTCGGCGCCCTGGTGGGCGCCATCGTGTGGAACGTCGTGACCTGGCTCTACGGCATTCCGTCGAGCTCCTCGCACGCGCTCATCGGCGGCATCGTGGGCGCCACCATGGCCAAGGCCGGCCCGGACCCGCTGGTGTGGTCCGGCGTGCTCAAGACGGTGCTGTTCATCGTGGTGTCGCCCACGCTGGGCTTCCTGCTGGGCTCGCTGCTGATGGTGGCGGTGTCGTGGATCTGCCGGCGCAGCTCGCCGCTGCGCGTGGACAACTGGTTCCGCCGGTTGCAGCTTTTCTCCGCGGGCCTGTACTCGCTGGGCCACGGCGGCAATGACGCCCAAAAGACCATCGGCATCATTTGGCTGCTGCTCATTTCGTCGGGCTACGCCTCGGCCAGCGACAGCATGCCGCCGCAGTGGGTCATCGCCTGCTGCTACATCGCCATCGGCATGGGCACCATGTTCGGCGGCTGGCGCATCGTCCAGACCATGGGCCAGCGCCTGACCAAGCTCAAGCCCGTGGGCGGCTTCTGCGCCGAGACGGGCGGCGCGATGACGCTGTTCTTCGCCACCGCGCTGGGCGTGCCGGTGTCCACCACGCACACCATCACCGGCGCCATCGTCGGCGTGGGCTCCACGCAGCGCGCCTCGGCCGTGCGCTGGGGCGTGGCGGGCAACATCGTGTGGGCCTGGATTCTCACCATCCCGTCCGCGGCCGCCGTGGCCGCCGTGTCCTACTGGGTGAGCGAGCTGTTGTTCTGACGGCTGCCGGCTTCCCGCTTCGCAAGGCCCGCCTCCCGGCGGGCCTTTTTCATTGGCTGAGCTGGCGCGCCTGCTCGACCTGCCACTCGAAATAGCGCTGGCCGCTGAAGGCCACGGTGGCCATGAGCACGCCCGCACCCAGCGCCAGCCCGGCAATGGCGCCCAGCACCGGGCCCCAGCGCGTGTCCTGCACGGGCCAGCCGGGGTTGTGGCGCGCGTCCCAGCGCTCATCCGGCGTGAGGCCGTAGAGGATGGCGCACAGCATGGCCTGCGCCAGCATCAGCCCAAGCAGCGGAATGAGCGCCCAAGCGGCGTGGTCGTCCTGGCCCAGCTCCAGCATGCGGCGCACGCCGTGCAGCCCAAGCAGCGTGGGCAGCGGGTGCAGCCAGCCCGCCACGTCGCGCCAGCCGCGCAGATAGAAGCGGTGCAGGCCCAGGCTGCCGCCCAGCAGCGCGATCCAGGTCGCCAGCGTCTTGGACTTGTAGGCGCCGCGCGCGGGCAATGCGGCCTGCGCGGCTGGATGGATCGGCAAGGGGCTCATGGCGTGCGGGAATGCATGGGAATGTTCCTCAAGGGCCGTGCTTCTTGCAGGCCAAGGGAAAGGAGCGGGCGGGCAGTTTATAATGCGCGGTTTCGGTGCTGGCCGGGCTGCGAAGCCTTGCGCGTATCTAACGGCACCGGACAAGCGAGCCGTGGGTTTGGAGTGCTGCAAAGGGATTTGCTGCTTTCAGGCGCCGCGGCACAGTTTCGATCTGCCTGGCCTGCCCGTGTCCCTGGTGCGGCGATCGTCTTCTCCTGCACATCGAGTCAAAAACATGGTCGTCATTCGTCTGGCCCGCGGCGGTTCCAAAAAGCGCCCCTTCTACAACATCGTGGTTGCCGAGTCGCGCGAGCGCCGCGACGGTCGCTTCATCGAGCGCGTGGGCTTCTACAACCCCGTGGCCTCCGGCGCCGAGCAGCCTCTGCGCGTGGCCCTGGAGCGCGTGAGCTACTGGGCTGGCGTGGGTGCCCAACTGTCGCCCACCGTGGCCCGTCTGGTCGGTGAAGCCAAGAAGGCCACCGCCGGTGCCGCCCCCGCCGCTGCCGCTGAGCCGGCCGCCGCTGCCGAGTAATTCCGGCCGCAAGCGCCTGCAGTTGTCGTTCGCCCATGTCCTGGACGCCCCCCGAGCCCACCTGGCCTGAAGACGCGGTTGAAGTGGGCCGCGTGACGGGGCCCTGGGGCATCAAGGGCTGGATCAAGGTCCAGCCCTACGCGGGCGATCCGCAGGCGCTGTTTTCCTCGCGGCGCTGGTTCCTGCAGCCGCCTGAGCGGCTGCCGGCCGCCGCCGCGACCGCATTCCCCCCACTGCTGAAGATCACCGCCGCGCGCGAGCATGGCGACGGGGTGGTTGCCAGCGCACAGGAAGTGCCTGACCGCAACGCGGCCGAGGCGCTCAAGGGCGCGCGGGTGTTCGTCTCGCGCGCGAGCTTCCCTACCGCCGAAGAGGGCGAGTACTACTGGGTCGACCTCATCGGCCTGGACGTGGTGAACCGCGAGGGCGTTGCCCTGGGCACGGTCACCGATCTGCTCGCCACCGGCCCGCACAGCGTGCTGCGCATCAAGCCCAAGGAAGTGCCCGCGGGCATGACCGAGCTGGAGGCCGAGCGGCTCATCCCCTTCGTTGCCGCCTACATCGACCAGGTGGACCTGGTGCAAAAGCGCATCACGGTCGACTGGGGCGCCGACTACTGACGCATCCGGCGCCGCGCGCGGCGCCGGCCTCAAGCCGTGCTGCGCTTCGACGTCATCACCCTGTTTCCCGAGCTGTTCGCGCCGCACCTGGAAGTCGGCGTGACGCGCCGCGCCTACGCCGGCGGATCGTTGCAGTTGAAACTCTGGCCGCTGCGCGACTTTGCCGAGGGCAACTACCGCCGCGTGGACGATCGCCCCTTCGGCGGCGGCCCCGGCATGGTGATGATGGCCCCGCCGCTGGAGCGTGCTCTGTCCGCCGTGCGCGGTGCGCGCGCGCAGGAGGCGGGCGAGGGTGAAGGTGAGGGTGCAGCGCCCCGCGCGCCCCTGATCCACTTCTCGCCCACGGGCCGCAAGCTCGACCAGGCGCTGGTGCGCGAGCTCGCCGCCGGCTCTGGCGCCGTGCTGCTGTGCGGCCGCTACGAGGGCATAGACCAGCGTTTCCTGGACCGCCACGTGGACCTGGAAGTCAGCCTGGGCGACTTCGTGCTCTCGGGCGGCGAGCTGCCCGCGCTGGCGCTGCTGGATGCCGTGGCGCGGCTGCAGCCCGGTGTGCTGCAGGACGCCGCCTCGCACCAGCAGGACAGCTTCGAAGACGGCCTGCTCGACTGCCCGCACTACAGCCGCCCCGAGCAACTGCCGCGCGCCGACGGCGGCGTGGACGCGGTGCCGGACGTGCTGCTCTCTGGCCACCATGGCCGCATCGCGCGCTGGCGCCGCGAGCGCTCGCTGGAAATCACGGCGCGGCGCAGGGCCGACCTGATTGAGGCGGCGCGCGCCGCCGGACGGCTGAGCAAGGAAGACGAGCGTTTCCTGCGCTCGCTCAAGCTCGACGCCACGCCATAACCTTGTGCCGGCGCCGGGGTGCTCCAGGAAGCCCCCGTTGCTTGGGATATAATCAAAGGCTTTTCGATCCTCTGCCGGGCGAAATTCTTTCGCAGGCCGTGCCGGTCATCCTGACCGGTGCTGCTGAACAACCGACGTGCCGGCACGATCCCTTGGAGAACCCCATGGACCTGATCCAGACCCTCGAGCAGGAAGAAATTGCTCGCCTGAACAAGACCATCCCGGCCTTCGCGCCTGGCGACACCGTGATCGTGAACGTGAACGTGGTCGAAGGCACCCGCAAGCGCGTGCAGGCTTACGAAGGTGTCGTGATTGCCAAGCGCAACCGTGGCCTGAACAGCAGCTTCATCGTCCGCAAGATCTCCAGCGGCGAAGGCGTGGAGCGTACGTTCCAGCTGTACAGCCCGCTGATCGCCAGCATCGACGTCAAGCGCCGTGGCGACGTGCGCCGCGCCAAGCTGTACTACCTGCGCCAGCGCAGCGGCAAGTCGGCCCGCATCAAGGAAAAGCTGGCTTAATTGCCCAGCCGTGGAGGCGACCGCGGCCCGCGTCGCCCGCCTCCACAAGCCGGCCCCGTGCCGGCGACGAAGCCGCCCTCCGGGGCGGCTTTTTGTTTTTCCGCCGCGCCTTAGCCGAATTCCGCGTAGACGCCCGGCGCCGGGTTTTTGTGGCGGGCGCCTATGCTCGTGCCATGGCCACTTTGATCCTCGATCCCCAGTCGGTGCCCGTGATCGGCATGGACGAACACCTGCCCGCCGTGCCGGCCGACGCGCTCACGGCTGCCGCGCTGCGCCGGCGCTTCGCGCATCCGCCGCCCTGGCAGCCCGAGACCCGTGCGGACGGTCGGGAGGGTTTGCCCGTGAAGGCGGATGCCTCCGTGCTGGTGCCGCTGGTCGAGCACGGCGACGGCTCGCTGCACGTGCTGCTGACGCAGCGCACGGCGCATTTGAATGCGCATGCGGGGCAGATCAGCTTCCCCGGCGGCCGTGCCGAGCCCAGCGATGCCGACGCCGTGTTCACCGCGCTGCGCGAGGCGCAGGAGGAGGTGGGCCTGGAGCCGGCGCAGGTGGAAGTCATCGGGTCGCTGCCGGCCTATACCACCATCACCGCCTTTCGCGTCACGCCCGTGGTTGGGCTGCTGCGCGCGCCCTACGAGCTGCGCCTGGACGCGTTCGAAGTGGCCGAAGCCTTCGAGGTGCCGCTGGCGTGGCTGATGACGCCGGCCCACCACCGCCGCCACCACATCGAGCTTGACGGCGCGCCGCGGCAGTTCCTGTCCATGCCCTGGACGGCCAGCGGCAGCCGGCGCGAATACTTCATCTGGGGCGCTACCGCCGCGATGCTGCGCAACCTTTACCGCTTTCTCGCGGCCTGAGCGCAGCACCGTGTTCCAGCCGTTGCCTGGGCACCGGAAGAGGGTGTTGCCGTCGGTATGATCCGCGGCGATGAGTTTCTTCGCCGTCCTGCTGGCCCTTCTGATCGAGCAGCTCAAGCCGCTGCCTCGTGACAATCGCATTCACGACGCCCTGATCACCTGGGTGCGCTGGACCGGACGCAATTTCGACGCCGGGCGCGAGCATCACGCCTGGGTGGTGTGGGGCGTCACGGTGGTGGCGCCCACGCTGCTGGTGGCGGCGCTGTACGCGGGCATCGCGCACCTGAGCGCGCTGGTGGGCCTGGCCTTCGACGTGTTGGTGCTCTACCTCACGCTGGGCTTTCGGCAGTTCAGCCATTTCTTCACCGACATCCGCGACGCGCTGGACCGCGGCGACGAGAACGAAGCGCGCCGCCTGCTGGCCGAGTGGCGCCACCTGGATACCAGCGAGCTGCCGCGCACGGAACTGCTGCGCCACGTCATCGAGCACGCGCTGCTGGCTGCGCACCGCCACGTGTTCGGCGTGTTCTTCTGGTTCGTCCTGCTGTCCTCGCTGGGCCTGGGCCCGGCCGGCGCGGTGCTCTACCGCATGGCCGAGTTCGCCGGCCGCTATTGGGCCTTCAAGAGCCGCAGCCTGGGGGCGCCGGCCAACGACAGGCTCATGGGCCTGTCGCAGCAGCTCTTCACCGGCATAGACCACGTGCCCGCGCGCATGACGGCCTTCGGCTTCGCCGTGGTGGGCAACTTCGAGGAAGCCGTCAACGGCTGGCGGCGCGACGCCGGGCTGTGGGTGCACCACAACGAAGGCATCATCCTTGCCGCCGCCGCGGGCGCCCTGGGCGTGCAGCTCGGCGGCAGCGCCGCACCCGGCATCACGCCGGACCGCAGCAAGACGTTCCAGGTGGGTGCGGGTGGCGAGATCGAAGGCTCGCTGGGCTCCACGCCGGGGCTGCCGCCGCAGCCCGGCCACCTGCAAAGCATCGTGGGCCTGGTGTGGCGCTCGGTGGTGCTGTGGCTGCTGCTGCTGGCGCTGCTGACGCTGGCCAACGTGCTCGGCTGACGGCTGCGCTGCTGCGGCCCCGGCGTCCGCTCAGGGCCGGTGGCTGAGCCGCAGGCTCACCACTTCGTGCGTTCCAGCTCCTCGCGGATCTCGCCGTAGATGCGGTAGCGGCTGGCGGCGATCTCGCCGCGCTCCACGGCCGCGCGCACGCCGCAGCCGGGCTCGTGGCGGTGCGTGCAGTTGTAGAAGCGGCAGTCCGGCAGATGCGCGCGCAGGTCCGGCATGAGCCTGGGCAGCTCCTCGGCGCTGACGTGGCGCAGGCCGAATTCCTGGAAGCCGGGCGAATCCAGCAGCGCGCCATGGCGCACGGCGGGGTCCAGCCAGTACCAGCGCGTGGTGGTGGTGGTGTGGCGGCCGGAGTTGAGCGCCTGCGAGATGTCGCCCACCTGCGCCTGCGCGTCCTGCACCATGAGGTTGACCAGCGTGCTCTTGCCCGTGCCGCTGGGGCCCAGCACCAGCGTGGCGGACTCCTGCAGCAGCGGCCGCAGCAGCTCGCGCGACTCTTGCGGCCGCGTCTTGAGCGAGGCCTCCAGCACCTGCACGCCCATGTCACGGTAGGGCTGCAGCCGCTCGCGCGCGGCTTCGGCCTGCGGCAGCTCGGCCTTGTTGAGCAGCACGCGCACGGGAATGCCGGCGGTCTCGGCGGCGATCAGCGCGCGGCTGAGCTGCGACTCGCTGAACATGGGCTCGCCGGCCACCAGCACCAGGATCTGGTCCAGGTTGGCGGCGAAGGACTTGGTGCGCCACTCGTCCTGCCGCATGAGCAGGTTGCGCCTCGGCTCGACGTGCTCGACCACGCCCTCGTCGCCGCTGGCCTGCCAGCGCACGCGGTCGCCCACCACGCACTCGCTCTTCTTGCCGCGCAGGTGGCATTGCACGCGCGCGCCGTCGGGCGTCTCCACCATCACGTGGCGGCCATGGGCCGTCACGACCAGGCCGACGTCCAGCTCCGTATGCCGCCCCATGTCAGGACTGCGCGCGCAGGGCCGCCAGGCGCTCGGTGGCCGGGGGATGCGAGTAGTAGAAGCGCGCGTACAGCGGGTCGGGCGTGAGCGTGGCGGCGTTGTCCTCGTGCAGCTTGAGCAGGGCGTTGGCCAGGTCGCGGCCGTCGGCCTGCGCGCAGGCGTAAGCGTCGGCCTCGAACTCGTGGCGGCGCGACAGCCGCGCGCCCAGCGGCGAGATCAGGAACATGAAGGGCGGCAGCGCCAGCATGAACAGCAGCAGCGCCAGCGCGTCGTTGGGCGCATCCAGGCTGGGACGCACGCCCAGGCCGGTGTAGAAGCCGGCGCTGGACGCCAGCCAGCCCAGCAGTGCCAGGCCCGCCAGGCTCAGGCCGAAGACCAGCAGCATGCGCTTGAGCACATGGCGGTGCTTGTAGTGGCCCAGCTCGTGCGCGAGCACGGCGGCAATCTCGTTGCCGTTGAGCTTGGACAGCAGCGTGTCGAAGAACACCACGCGCTTGGCCGCGCCCAAGCCGGTGAAGTAGGCGTTGGCATGGGCAGAGCGGCGGCTGCCGTCCATCACGAACAAGCCCTTGGCCGCGAAGCCGCAGCGGCTCATCAGCCCCTGCACCTGCGCCTTGAGCTCGCCGTCAGGCAGCGGCGTGAAGCGGTTGAACAGCGGCGCGATCAGCGTGGGGTAGAGCACCAGCGCCAGCAGTTGAAACACCGTCCACGCCACCCAGGCCCACAGCCACCACAGGCTGCCCGTGGCGCCCATGATCCACAGCACCAGCGCCGCCAGCGGCAGGCCCACGACCACGCCCACCAGCACGCCCTTGAGCTGGTCGCCCAAATAGAGCTTCCAGGTCATGCGGTTGAAGCCGAAGCGCTGCTCCAGCACGAAGGTGCGGTAGAGGTCGAAGGGCAGGTCCAGCACCGCGCCGATCATGGCAAAGGCCGCCAGCAGCGCGAGCTGGTAGCCCATGTCGCCCAACAGGGGCTGCACCGTGTCGCGGACGGCCACGTTGAGCGCGTCCAGGCCGCCGAGCAGCGTCCACACCAGCAGCAGCGCCGAGCTGAAGGCCGCCTGCAGCAGGCCGAAGCGCCCGCGCGCCAGCGTGTAGTCGGCCGCGCGCCGATGCGCCTGCAAGGACACCGACCCCGCGAACGCCGCCGGCACCCTGTCGCGGTGCAGGGCCACGTGGCGCATCTGGCGCGTGGCCAGCCAGAGTTTCAGCAGCAGCGCCAACAGCACGGCGCCTGCGAAGAGCAGGGTCAAGGCAGACATGGTGTCAAGTGTAGGGCTGCGACAATTGCCCCCTCAAATACAGCCCACGAGGACCTTTTCCCATGACGACCGAGCTCGCCGCCAGCGACCAGAACCTGATCTGGATCGATTTGGAGATGACCGGCCTTTACCCCGACCGCGACCGCATCATCGAGATCGCCGTGGTTGTCACCGACGCCCAACTCACCCAGCGTGCCGAAGGCCCGGTGTTCGCCATCCACCAGAGCGACGCCGCGCTGGACGCCATGGACGCGTGGAACAAGGGCACCCACGGGCGCAGCGGCCTGATCGACCGCGTGAAAGCCTCCACCGTGGACGAGGCGCAGGCGCAGGCCGCCGTCATCGAATGGCTCAAGCAGTACGTGGGCGCGGGCAAGAGCCCCATGTGCGGCAACTCCATCTGCCAGGACCGGCGCTTCCTCGCCAACTACATGCCGCAGCTGGAATCCTTCTTCCACTACCGCAACCTGGACGTGAGCACGCTCAAAGAGCTGGCCAAGCGCTGGAAGCCTGCCGCGCTCGAAGGCTTCAAGAAGGCCCAGAAGCACACCGCGCTGGCCGACATCCACGAGTCCATCGACGAGCTGCTGCACTACCGCAAGACCTTCCTGGCGGCCTGAGGCCGCAGGGCTGCCGGGACCTAAGCCCCGGCGTGGTGCAAGGGTTTGCACCAAGTCGCGCTACAATGCCGGCACGGTGTCGTTCTGGCACCGTTCGTACATCCCCTCTGACCTCCATCGAGTTCTCCCGCACGACAGCGCGTGGCGGAGCTTGATTCCTCCGGCGGACCCCTCCCCAAGGGCTTCCGCGGAACCGGTCGGCGGCGATGCCGTCGCTTCCGGACCGGTGCGCCAGCCCTGCTTCTCAGGGTCTGGCTGAATGTTCCTCCCGCGACTTTTGTGTATCCGGCAGCGCCTTGCCTGGCGTCGCCGCAGCCGGCTGCTGTCAGCCGGCGCCGATGAAGAGAACTCCGAATGTCTTTTGATTCCCTGGGCCTGCACGAAGCCCTGACCCGCGCTGTTGCCGACGCCGGCTACGAGAACCCGACCGAAGTCCAGTCGCGCGCCATTCCGCCGGCCATGGAAGGCCGTGATCTGCGCGTGTCCTCCAGCACGGGCAGCGGCAAGACCGCCAGCTTCGTGCTGCCGGCGCTGCAGCGCATCCTGGCCGCCCGCGGCGACAACACCAAGCGCCGCAGCGGCATGACCGGCGCGCGCGTGCTGGTGCTGGCGCCCACCCGCGAGCTGGCGCAGCAGGTGGCCAAGGCCGCCATGGACTATGGCCGCCACGTGCAGGGCCTGCGCGTGGTCACCGTCGTGGGCGGCGTGCCCTACGGCGCGCAGCTCAAGGCGCTGCGCGGCCCGGTGGACATCCTCATCGCCACGCCCGGCCGCCTGATCGACCACGTGCAAAGCGGCAAGGCGCTGCTGGAGCACGTGGAGATGCTGGTGCTCGACGAAGCCGACCGCATGCTGGACATGGGCTTCATCGACGACATCAACTTCATCGCCGGCTGCACGCCCGCCGCGCGCCAGACGGTGATGTACAGCGCCACCTTCGCCGGCCACGTGGGCCGCCTGGCCGACGAGCTGCTGCGCGAGCCGATGAGCGTGGACGTCGCCTCCCACACCGACACGCACGAGAACATCGAGCAGCGCCTGCATTGGGCCGACGACGTCGCGCACAAGAACGCGCTGCTGGACCACCTGCTCACCGGCCGTGAAGTCGAGCAGGCCGTGGTGTTCACCAGCACCCAGGTCGACGCCGACCGCCTGGCCGACCGCCTGGGCGAGTTGGGCCACTCCGTGGCCGCGCTGCACGGCGGCATGCCGCAAGGCCGCCGCAACCGCGTGCTCAACGGCCTGCGCAACCGCCAGTTGCGCGTGCTGGTGGCCACCGACGTGGCCGCCCGCGGCATCGACGTGCCCACCATCAGCCACGTCATCAACTTCGGCCTGCCCATGAAGGCCGAGGACTACGTGCACCGCATCGGCCGTACCGGCCGCGCCGGCCGCTCCGGCCTGGCCGTGACGCTGGCCGAGCGCCGCGACGTGGTGATGATCAAGCGCATCCAGCAGTTCACGACGCAGCAGATCCCGGTGGCCACGGTCACCGGCCTGGAGCCGCGTCAGCCCGAGCCGCGCATCTACCCGGGACGCCCTGACGGCGGCCCCCGCGGCGGCAAGCCGTTCGGCAAGGGCAAGTCTTTCGGCGGCCCGCGCCGTGAAGGTTTCGACCGCGGCCCGCGCCGTGAAGGCGGCTTCGAAGCGCGCCACCAGGGCGAAGGCTTCGCGCCGCGCCACGAAGGTGGCGGCCACTTCGGCGGCCCGCGTCCTGAAGGCCAGGGCCGCTTTGAGCGCCGCCCCGAAGGCGCCTTCAGCCGCCAGGGCGACGGTGCCCGCCACCATGGCGGTGGCGCCCACCACGGCGCGCCGCGTGACCGCAGCCCCTTCGAGCGCCGCAGCGACGGCCCGCAAGGCCACGGCGGCTTCGACCGCGGTGGCGATCGTCCGGCCGCACGCGGTGGCCGCTTCGGCGACCGCCAGGCTGACCGCGGCGGCTTCGGCGGCGGCGAGCGTTCGCGCGGCCCGCGCCGTGACGGCGGCTGGGAGCGTTGATGCCGGCGGCGCCTCGCGCGCCGCTTCGCTGAACCGTTGAAGGCTCAACCAGCCAATAAAAAAACCCGCCCGGCGCGAGCCCGGCGGGTTTTTTCATGGGGAAGGCGAGGGCGCCGTTCAGGCCTTGAGCAGCTCGACCTCGAACACCAGCGTGGCGTTGGGGGGGATAACGCCGCCGGCGCCGTAGGCGCCGTAGCCCAGTTGCGGCGGGATCAGCAGCACGCGCGTGCCGCCGACCTGCATGCCCTGCACGCCCTCGTCCCAGCCCTCGATGACCTGGCCCGCGCCGAGGTTGAAGCGGAAGGGGTCGCGGCGGTCCTTGCTGGAGTCGAACTTGCGGCCGCGGCCGTCGGGTTGCGCGGGGTCGTGCAGCCAGCCGGTGTAGTGCACGGTGACCGGTGCGCCGGCGCGCGCGGTGTCGCCGGTGCCGGGCGTGGTGTCTTCGTACTGCAGGCCGGATGCGGTGGTGATCATGCGGAAGGTCTCCTGGGCAAAGGGCGCATCATGCCAGCGCCCGCCAGCGGTCTTTCACGACCCTTTGCGCTGCCACAGTCCCACCACGAAGCTGATCAGGCTCAGGACGATGAAGAGGACGAACAGGATCTTGGCGATGCCGGCCGCGCCCGCGGCAATGCCGCCAAACCCGAAAAGCGCCGCCAGCAGCGCGACGATGAAGAAGACGATGGCGTAGGGAAGCATGGTCGGCCGTCCTGTAGTTCTTGAAAGGATCCAAGGCGCGGTGCGCGCCGTCTTCATGCTTCACAGCGTAGGTAAACGCCCGTGCCGGTGGGATGGGACGCGGCAGCCCGTGCCTGTCGGCCATGCCTGAATCGGCCTGTAGGACGATGCCCACAGGCCGCCGAGCCCACGCATCCAACAAGGCAAACGCCAGCAAATGGCTCGTAGGAGGTCAGGCCATCGCCGCCGCCTGCGTTTCCTCGGTTCGCAACGGCAACACCGCCTCTATGCGCGTGCCCGCACCAGGCGTGCTTTGCAACAGCAGCCGCCCGCCCTCGGCCTCCACGCGGTAGCGCATGCCCAGCAGGCCGTGGGCGGAAGGCTTTTGCACGCGGGTGTCGAAGCCCTGGCCGTCGTCCTGCACGCTGGCCAGGGCCCAGGCGCCTTCCTCGCGCAGCGTGATGTGCACCTCGCGCGCCTGCGCGTACTTGGCCACGTTGGTCAGCCCTTCCTGCACCAGCCGGTAGACGGTCAGCTCGCAGGCGGGGGTCAGCTTCACGTCCTGCAGCGAGCACGCCACCTTGAGGCCCGAGCGCTGCTCGAACTCGCGCGTCAGGATTTCCAGCGCCGCCACCAGCCCCAGGTTGCTCAGGGCCGAGGGGCGCAGGTCTTCGATGATGCGGCGCTTGAGCGCGATGCCGCTGTTGAGCGTGCTGGTCAGGTGCTCTATGCGCGTGAAGAGCTCCGGCGCGGCGCTGCCCATCTGCACCAGGCGCGAGCGGATGCGTGCCAGGTCCAGCTTGGCGGCGGTGAGCAGGGCGCCCAACTCGTCGTGCAGCTCGCGGGCCAGGCGGCTCTTCTCGTCCTCGCGGGCGCTTTGCAGGTGCTGGGCCAGGTGCGTGAGGTCGGCCGTGCGCTGGCGCACCTGGGCTTCGAGCCGGTCACGCTCCTCCTGCAGCGAGTGCTGGCGCGACTGGCGCTCCAGGTCCAGCGCCACGCTCTGGCGCAGGTACATGAAGAAGGCCAGCAGGCCGATGGCGGTGACGGTGCCCACGCCTATGCGGTTGACCTGCAGCGTCTCCTTGATGCCGTCGCCCTGCTCGGAGATGGCGCGCGTTTCGCTGGCGATGAGCTGGTCGGCTGCCAGCCGCATGGCCTGCATGGCCTCGCGCCCAATGCCGCTGCCCACCAGCGCGCGCCAGGCCTCCTCGCGGCCCTGGGTGCGCAGCTGCAGCGTGGTTTCCAGCTCCGAGAGCTTGTCGGCCACGAGCTGCAGCAGCCGGTCGAGCTGCGGGCGCTGCGGGTCGTTCGCGCCGTAGCGCTGCTGCAGCGCCACGGTGGCCTCGCGAATCTCCTGTACGGCCTTCTGGTAGGGCTGCAGGTACTCGGCGCGGCCGGTGAGCAGGTAGCCGCGCTGGCCGCTTTCGGCGTCCACCACCGCCAGCAGGAGTTGATGCGTGGCCACGCGCGCCACGTTCTGCACGCGCAGCCGCTCGATGTCCTGCACGGCGTGGCGGAAGGAGAGCTCGCTGATCACCAGCAGCCCAAGCGCCGCCACCATCGCGAGCGGAAAGGCGAAGGCACTGCGGCTGAGACGGTCGAACCAAAACGCCAGCCGGGGCATGGTGGCTAAGATGTGTTTCATCGCTGTGTTCGAGGTAGTCAAGCCCATGATTCGCGTTGCCATCGTTGACGATCACGCCATCGTGCGGGCCGGCCTGAAGCAGTTCCTGGCCGAGCAGGAGGACCTTCAGGTCACCGGCGAAGCCGCCAACGGGCGCGAGGCGTTGGAGCTGCTGCGCAAGGGCGAGCTGGACGTGATGCTGATGGACCTGTCCATGCCCGGCCACGGTGGCGTGGACGCGCTGCAGGCCATCAAGGCCCGCGCTCCGGAGCTGCCGGTGCTGATACTCAGCGGCTTCCCCGAGCAGCACTACGCCACCACGCTGCTGCGCCAGGGTGCCAGCGGCTACCTGAACAAAGAGTGCGAGCCCGAGGAGATCGTCAAGGCGATTCGCACCGTGGCGCGCGGGCGGCGCTACATCACCCCGGCCGTGGCCGAGCTGCTGGCTGACCAGCTCGACGGCGGCGGCGACAAGGCGCCGCACGAGCTGCTGTCGGAGCGGGAGTTCCAGGTCTTCCTGCGCCTGGCGCAGGGCGAAACCATCGGCCACATCGCCGACCACATGGCGCTGTCGGTCAAGACGGTGAGCACCTACCGCACGCGCGTGATGGAGAAGATGAACCTGTCCTCCAACAGCGACCTCACCTACTACGCGCTCAAGCACGGCCTCATCCAGTAAGCCAGGCACCCTGGCCGGAGCCGCGCTGCACGGGCGCGGATTCGCGGAGATGAGCAAGCGGCGTGCGCGGGCCTTTCAGTTGCTGGTGGAGCTGGCCCCGGCGAGTTGCATGCACCAGGCGATGAGGGTGTCGATCTCGTTGGACTTGTCGAACACCTCGTCCGCACCGAGCTCCAGGCAGCGGCGGCGCATGTCCGGCGTGGCGAAGTTGCTGAGCACCACCTTCTTCGTGAGCGGGCGCAGCTTCTGCGCCGCCTGCAGCACGCCCAGGCCCGTGCCGCCCTTGAGGAAGATGTCCACGATCATCAGGTCGCAGGGCCGGCCGGCCTCGGCCAGCCAGCGCAGGGCGGTGGTTTCGTCTTCCGCCGAACCGATGACCTGCAACGGGACGAGCTCCTCCAGCGTGGCGATCAGGTTCTCCCGTATCACGGGGCTGTCTTCAACGATGTAGGTGCTCAGTGGTGATGACATGGGCCGGACTGCCGTGGTGTGCGCCCCAATCGGCGTGTGCGCATGTTAGGCCGCCGCGCCGGCCGCTGGCTGTAGTCGCCCGCGGCTGCTCCTTGTAGGAGGCTTCCTACCGTTCCCGGGAATTTCCATTGGCCCAGCGGCAAGCCCAGGCTCGCACCGCCCGCTGCAGCCAGCCATCCACGTCACCGGCTTCTGCCACTGGCAACTGCAGTGCCTGGGCGGCGGTGCGCAGCGCGGCCAGCGGATCGGCAACGTCCACCGCCGGCGCGCCGTGCTGCTTGGAGAGCTTTTCGCCCCGCGCATCCAGCACCAGCGGCAGGTGCAGGTACACCGGCCGCGGCGCGTGGATCTGCTGTTGCAGCCAGATCTGGCGCGCGGTGTTGTCCGTCAAGTCCTCGCCGCGGACGACGTGGGTGACGCCTTGCAGCGCGTCGTCCACCACCACGGCGAGCTGGTAGGACCAGATGCCGTCGGCGCGCTGGAGCACGAAGTCGCCCACCTCGTGCGTCACGTCCTGCGACTGCGCGCCCAGGCGGCGGTCGTCCCAAGCGATGCGCACCGGCGCCGCGTCCGTCCCGCAGCGCAGCCGCCAGGCGCGCGCCGGTTTTCCTCGCAGCCCGTCGCGGCAGGTGCCGGGGTAGACGCGCTCCTCGTGCCGCCGGTGCTCGTGGCCTTGCGCGGCCAGCGCCGCCTCGATGTCGCGCCGGGTGCAGGCGCACGGGTAGGCGAGGTTGCGGCTTGCCAGGTCGTCCAGCGCTTGCTGGTAGACGGCCTCGCGCTGCGACTGCCACAGCGGCGGCTCGTCGGCCTGCAGGCCCAATGCGGCGAGCTGGCGCAGGATTTCGCGGTCGGCGCCGGGCACGCAGCGCGGCGCGTCGGTGTCTTCCATGCGCACCAGCCAGCGCCCGCCGTGGGCGCGCGCGTCCAGCCAGCTTGCCAGCGCCGCCACCAGCGAGCCCGCGTGCAGCGCGCCCGTGGGCGAGGGCGCGAAGCGGCCGACGTAGGCTTGTTCTTTCACTTCCGATCCGGGCCCGCGCGATCAATCCACCGGCGACACCATGCCGGCATGGCGCTCCAGCAGCGCCTGGCGGGTGGCGGGGCTTTGCAGTTGTTCCAGCCACCACTGCAGCGCCAGCCCCTGCGGCGCCTTGCGCGGCTGCGGGGCGGCCGAGGCGCGCCAGGCGTAGCCCAGGCGGGCGCGGGTCTGCTTGCGCTGCGTGGTCTTGACCACCAGCCGCCCGGCGCGGATGTGCTCGCGCGCCAGGGGCTCAGGCACGAAGCCGCAGCCCAGGCAGCGCAGTTGTGCCTCGATCTTGGCCTGCAGGCTGGCGACGGTGAACACGTCCTGGCCGGGCAGCAGGTTCACGGTCAGCGGCGTGAGGCGCTGGGCCGAATCGGCCACGGCCACGGCGCGGTGGCGCAGCAGCTCGGCGTCGGTGACCACGCCTTCCCATTCCGCCAGCGGGTGGTGGGGTGCCACGGCGAAGACGAAGTCGATCTCGCCCAGCGTGCGCAGCTCGATGCCGGGCGGAGCGCTGTGGTCCACGTCCACGCCGATGGCGAGGTCGGCCTGGCCGGACACCAGCGCCTCCCAGGTGCCGGCCAGCACCTCGGTGCGCAGCCGCAGCCGGGTGCCCGGGCCGTCTTGCCCGGCGTTGTTGGGCCGCAGCGCGTAGAAGGCCTCGCACAGCTCGAACATGGTCAGCCGGGAGATCACGCCGTCCATGGCGATGGTGAGCTGCGTCTCCCAGCCGCCGGCGACGCGGCGCACGCGGTGGGCGACGGCCTCCATCTCGGCCAGCAGGCGGCGGCCTTCGCTCAGGAGCTCCTCGCCGGCGGCGGTGAGCTTGGCCTGGCCGGAGCGGCGGTCGAAGAGCAACACGTCCAGCGCGTCTTCGAGCTGGCGGACGCTGTAGGTGAGCGCCGAGGGCACCTTGCCCAGCTCGCGCGCGGCGGCGGCGAAGCTGCCGCAGCGGGCGATGGTGTCCATCATCGCCAGGGCATCGGGGGTCAGCGCGTTGTGCCGCTTCATCATGTTTTCATCTTATTTGAACGGCAGGTTCGAACACGCAAGTGTCTGAATTTGAACCCAAAAACCTACAGTCCTTGGCCATGATCAGCCTGCGCAAGAGCGAGGACCGTGGGTATGCCGACCATGGCTGGCTCAAGAGTTTTCACACCTTCTCCTTCTGCGACTACTTCGATGCGGCGCACAGGGGCTTCGGCAACCTGCGCGTGCTCAACGAAGACCGCCTGGCCTGCAGCACGGGCTTCGGCCCCCACGAGCATCAGGACGTGGAAATCGTGAGCTGGGTGCTGGAAGGCGCGCTGGCGCACAAGGACTGCGCGGGCCGTGCCGGCGTGCTGCGCCCGGGGGCGGTGCAGGTGTTGAGCGCGGGCCGCGGCGTGCGGCACCGCGAGGCCAACGCCGTCAAGGGCGAAGCCACGCACTTTTTGCAGGCCTGGCTGCGGCCCACGTGCAAGGGTGCGGAGCCGGGCTGCGCGCAACTGGACGTGGCGCCGCATCGCATGCGCGGCCGCCTGGCGCTCGTGGCGGCCCCCGAGGCCGGCGAAGGCACGCTGCGCTGGCATGCCGACGCGCGGCTGTACGCGGGCGCTTTCGACGGTGACGAGGCGGCGGCGCTGGCGCTGGAGCCCGGCCGCCTGGCTTGCGTGCACGTGGCGCGCGGCAGCGTGGAGGTCAACGGCCGGCGCTTGAACACCGGTGACGCCGCCCTGCTGAGCGAGGAGCCGCGCGTGCTGCTTCGTGCGGGGCAGGGCGCGGAGGTGCTGGTGTTCGATCTCGCGCCCTGAGACTTACTGCACGGGGCGGCCGCTGGCGCCGCGCGGGCCGTCGCTACAGTGGCGCCCAATGAAAAATTTCTTAGATGTGCTGAGCGAGCTGCCCTGGCTGGACTGGCTGGCGCTGGCGGCCTTCCTGGCCGGCTGGGTGGGCTACGCCACCTTCGCGCGGCGCCAGGGTTTCAGGGAGCGCTCGCTGCTGGCCATCAGCAACCGCGTGCGGCGGCAGTGGATGCTGCAGACCACCTTCCGCGACAACCGGGTGCTGGACGGCGTGGTGGTGCAGAGCATGTCCTCGGGGCCGAGTTTCTTTGCCTCCACCACCATCCTGATCATCGGCGGCCTGCTGGCCATGCTGTCCACGACGGAGCGGGTGGCGGAACTGGTCAAGGAAATTCCTTTTGCCGCGCGCACCAGCGTGCTGATATTCGACATGAAGCTCGTCCTGCTGACGGGCATCTTCGTCCACGCCTTTTTCCGCTTCACCTGGAGCATCCGGCAATACAGCTTTGGCGCGCTGCTGGTGGGCGCGGCGGCGGACCGGGATGTGTTCGCCGCCATGGGCGAGAAGGCTGCGGCGCAGCGCGAGGCCTTTGCCGACCGCGCCGGGCGCGTGATGGCGCTGGCGGCCGAGGCTTTCAACGACGGGCTGCGCGCCTATTACATGGCCTTCGCCGTGGTGGGCTGGTTCTTCTCGCCGCTGTTTTTCATGGTCGCCACGGCGGGGGTGATTTATGTGCTTTACCAGCGCGAGTTTCGGTCGGACGTGTTGGAGGCGTTGAGGGGATAAGTGGTCATGGGGCGCGTCGTTCGGGTTTCTGAACGATGCGCCTTGCAGCTTGGAAGAAGCTCGGCCTACTGCTTCTCAATGAACGGCTGTGCCGCCGCCAAGCTCTGCCCCGGCGCCTCCTCCTGCGGCACATGCCCCACGCCATCCAGCAATTGCAGCCGGCTGCCCGGGATGGCTGCCTGCAACGCCTCGCCCAGCGCGGGCGGCGTGAGTTGATCTTGCGCGCCCCACAGCAGCAGCACGGGCAGGCGCAGTCGCCTGAAAGCCGCTGATGCTTCGTCGCCGGACGGCCTCTGGCGCCATTGCTGCAGCAGTGCCCAGCGGTTGCCCTCGCTGAGCAGCAGGTCGCGGCGGCGGTCGATTTGGGCGTCTGAAAGCTGGGATGGATGGGCGTAGAGGCTGCGCAGCACTTCGGCCAGCAGCGGGCGCGGCATCAGGCCGTTGACCAGCACCGCCGGCCACGGCAGCGCGGCGGCCAGGCGCGGGGCCGGGGGGATGTTCTCCATCGGGACGGGCGCGCCGGCCAACAGCAGCAGCCGCGTCGCGCGTTGCGGCGCCAACAGCGCCACATGCGCCGCCACGCCGGCGCCGCGGCCTTGGGCGATGAGGCGAAAGCGCTGCACGTGCAGGTGGTCCAACAGCGCCAGCACGGCGCGGGCGTCGGTGGCCACGCGGTAGTCGCCTCCAGCGGCGGTGGAGGACAGGCCGCTGCCGGGCAGATCCAGCCGGATGACGCGGTGCGTGCCGCGCAGCGCTGCGGTCCAGGGCTCCCAGTCGTGCAGGCTGCCGCCCAAGCCGTGCAGCAGCACCAGGGGCTCCCTGTCCTCGCGCGGGCCCTCGTCGCGCAGGTGGACGATGCGGCCCGCGACCTCTTCGAACTGCGAGGGCGGCATGCCCCAGCGTTCCACCAGCGACTGCGCCGGTTGCGGCGGCGTGTGCCACCAGGCCGCGGCGGCGGCCAGCGCCATCAGCGCCAGGCCCAGCAGGCGCAGCAGGGAGGCGCGCAGGTCCATGCGGGCAGCGGAAATCGCTGGTGCGTCAGGCCGCCGCCGGCTCGGCCGGCTGCAGGTCGGCGGCCAGGCCCACGCGCTCGTCGAAGACGAAACAGGCGCCGCGCCAGCGCGGGGCGTGCGTCTGCTCGAAATACTTGAGGATGCCGCCTTCGAGCTGCCAGACGTTGGCCAGGCCCGCCTCCTGCATCAGCAGCGCGGCCTTCTCGCAGCGGATGCCGCCGGTGCAGTAGCTCACCACGGTCTTGCCTTGCAGCGCGGCCAGGTTCGCCTGCAGCGCGTCGGGAAACTCGCTGAACTTCGTCAGGCGCCAGTCGATGGCGTCTTCGAACGCCCCGGCGTCCACCTCGAAGCCGTTGCGCGTGTCCAGCATGACGACGGGGCGGCCCGCGTCGTCGTGGCCCTGCTCCAGCCAGCGCGCCAGCGTGGGGGCGGGCAGCGCGGGCGCGCGGCCCGCGGCGGGGCGGATGGCCGGGCGGTTCATGCGGATGATTTCGCGCTTGACCTTCACCAGCAGCCGCTTGAAGGGCACGGTGTCGCTGAAGCTTTCCTTGGGCGACAGGTCGGCGAAGCGCTCGTCCTGTTGCAACTGATGCACCCAGCCGCGCACGCCTTCCGGCGAGCCGGCCAGGAACAAATTGATGCCTTCCTCGGCCAGCAGCACGGTGCCCTTGAGGCCCAGGGCGAGGGCGCGCTCGTAGAGGGTGGCGCGCAGCTCGGCGGCGTCGGCCAGGAGGTGGAACTTGTAGGCGGAGATGTTCAGTACGGCTTTCACGGGCGGGATTCTGTCAGGGGGGCGTCCGTAAAATCCCGGGATGCCTTTCGTTCACCTGCGCACTCATACCGAATATTCCGTCGTCGACGGCACGCTCCGCATCGACGACGCCGTGGCCGCGGCCCGTGCCGACGGCCAGGTGGCGCTGGGCATCACGGACTTCAACAACCTCTTTGGCGCCCTCAAGTTCTACAGCGCCTGCCGCAAGAAGGGGCTCAAGCCCGTGGTGGGCGTGGACGTGTGGATGGAGCCCGAGGAAGGGCAGGCGCAGCCCAGTCGCCTGGCGCTGCTGGTGCAGAACGTCGATGGCTACCACAACCTCAGCGAGCTGCTGGCCCGCGCCTGGACGCGCAACACCCAGCGCGCCCAGGCCTGGGTGAAGTGGGAGTGGCTGGAGGAGTTGGGCGGCGGGTTGATCGCCCTGTCCGGCGCCGATTGCGGCAACGTGGGCCTGGCCCTGAATGCCGGCGACACGCGTCGCGCCAAGGCCGCCGCGCTGCGGCTGGCGGAGATTTTCCCGGACCGCTTCTATCTGGAGCTGCAGCGCGCCGGCCTGCCGGGCAACGAGGCGCATGTGCGCGCCGCCGTGGCGCTGGCCGGGCAGTTGCGGTTGCCGGTGGTGGCGACGCATCCCATCCAGTTCCTGGAGCCAGACGACTTCGAGGCCCACGAGGCGCGCGTGTGCATCGCCGAGGGCGAGACGCTGGGCAACCCGCGGCGGGTGAAGCGCTTCACGCGCGACCAGCACTTCAAGACCCAGGCGGAGATGGAAAAGCTCTTCGCCGACGTGCCCAGCGCCATCGCCAACACGGTGGAGATCGCCAAGCGCTGCAGCCTGAGCCTGGTGCTGGGCAAGCCGCAGCTGCCTGACTTTCCCACGCCGCCGCTGGCCGACGGCAGCCCCATGCCGATTGCGGACTACTTCCGCCAGGCGTCCTTCGAGGGGCTGGAGCTGCGTTTGAAAATGCTGTTCCCCGACGAGGCCAAGCGCGACGCCGAGCGGCCGCGCTACGTGGACCGGCTGGAGTTCGAGATCGGGACCATCTTGAAGATGGGCTTCCCGGGCTACTTCCTGATCGTGTCGGACTTCATCAAGTGGGCCAAGGAGAACGGCTGCCCGGTTGGGCCGGGCCGGGGCTCCGGCGCGGGCTCGCTAGTGGCCTACGCGCTGCTGATCACGGACCTCGACCCGCTGCAATACAACCTGCTGTTCGAGCGCTTCCTGAACCCGGAGCGGGTGTCCATGCCCGACTTCGACATCGACTTCTGCCAGGGCAACCGCGATCGGGTCATCGAGTACGTCAAGAACAAGTACGGCCGCGAGGCGGTGAGCCAGATCGCCACCTTCGGCACCATGGCCGCCAAGGCCGCGCTGCGCGACGTGGGCCGCGTGCTGGGCATGGGCTATGGCCATGTGGACAGCATCGCCAAGCTCATCCCCGCGCCGCCGGGCAAGAGCGTGACGCTGGCCAAGGTGCCGGACAAGCCGGAGAGCAACGTCATCTACGCGCGCCAGGAGGCGCCGGAGCTGGAGCAGCGCGAAGCCGCGGAAGAGGAGGTCGCGGAGCTTTTGAAGCTGGCCATGCGCGTGGAAGGCATGGTGCGCAACATCGGCATGCACGCCGGGGGCGTGCTGATCGCGCCGGGCAAGATCACCGACTTCTGCCCGCTGTACCAGCAGCCCGGCAGCGACTCGGCGGTCAGCCAGTACGACAAGGACGACGTGGAAGCGATCGGCCTGGTGAAGTTCGACTTCCTGGGCCTGGCGACGCTGACCATCCTGGAACTGGCGCGGCACTTCATCGTTTCGCGCCACGCGGACCAGAAGGACTTCGCCTTCGAGACGATTCCGCTGGACGACCGGCGCGTCTACGACCTCTTCTCCAAGGGCCTGACCGAGGCGGTGTTCCAGTTTGAAAGCCGCGGCATGCAGGGCATGTTGCGCGACGCCAAACCGAGCCGGCTGGAAGATTTGATTGCGCTGAACGCGCTGTACCGGCCGGGTCCGATGGACCTGATCCCGACCTTCGTGGCGCGCAAGCACGGCCGCGAGGAGGTGATTTACCCGCATCCGCTGACCGAGCCCGTCCTGTCCGAGACCTACGGGATCATGGTCTACCAGGAGCAGGTGATGCAGGTGGCGCAGGTGCTGGGCGGCTACTCGCTCGGCGGCGCCGACATGCTGCGCCGGGCCATGGGCAAGAAGAAGCCCGAGGAGATGGCCAAGCACCGGGAAATCTTCCGCAAGGGCGCGGCCGAGAAGAACATCGACCAGGCCAAGGCGGACGAGGTCTTCGACCTGATGGAGAAGTTCGCGGGCTACGGCTTCAACAAGTCGCACGCCGCCGCCTACTCCCTGCTGGCCTACCACACGGGCTGGCTCAAGGTGCATTACACGGCCGAGTTCTTCGCGGCCAACATGACCATCGAGCTGGACGACACCGACAAGCTCAAGGTGCTGCTGGCCGATGCGCGCAACAACTTCGGCATCCAGTTCGACCCGCCGGACGTGAACGCCAGCGTCTACCGCTTCGAGCCGGTGGAGAGCAAGCGCATCCGCTACGGCCTGGGCGCCATCAAGGGCACGGGGCAGGGCGCGATCGAGGCCATCGTGGCCGCGCGCAAGGAGGGCGGGGCGTTCAAGAGCTTCTTCGACTTCTGCGCCCGCGTGGACCGCAGCCGCGTCAACAAGCGCGTGATGGAGGCGCTGGTCAAGGCCGGGGCCTTCGATTCGCTCTACCCGAGCGAGCAGCGCGCCAGCCTGCTGGCCAGCGTGGGCCTGGCCTTCGAGTGGGCCAACACGCAGGCGGCGCATGTGGACCAGGGCGGCCTCTTCGATTTCGGCGACGACAGCCACGGCTCCAGCGCGCAGGAGCCGCCGCTGGTGGTGGTGGAGCCCTGGAGCATCAAGGAGCGGCTGCTGCAGGAGAAGACGGCCATCGGCTTCTTCCTGAGCGGCCACCTCTTCGACCAGTGCGAGGAGGAGGTGCGGCGCTTTGCGCGGCTGCGCGTGGCCGACCTGCAGGACAGCCGTGAGCCGCAACTGCTGGCCGGGATCGTCACCGAGCTGCGCATCGTCAACGGCGCGCGCGGGCGCGTGGGCATCTTCAAGCTCGACGACCGCAGCGGCTTCATCGAGGCGGTGGCCGACGAGCGGCTGCTGGACGCCAACAAGGAGCTGCTGCGCGACGACGAGCTGGTCATTGTCCAGGCCAAGTGCCAGCCCGACCGCTTCAGCGGCGGGCTGCGGCTTAACGTGCAGCAGGTGTGGGATTTGGCGGCGGCGCGCTGCCGCTTCGCGCGCTTCTTGCGCGTGCCGGTCAACGGCACGGCGCCGCCGGTGGAGGAGGTGTTGCGCGACTTCCCGGCGCGGCGCTTCGAGGACGAGGCCGGCGAGCAGTTCCAGGGGCTGACCGTGCGGCTGCTGCTGCAGCGCGAGGGTGCGCAGGCCGAGCTGGACCTGGGCGACGCGGCGCGCTTCTATCCCACCGACGAAGCGCTGGCATGCTGGTCGCGCGGCACGCACGGCAAGAGCCGCCTCGTGTATGGCGCCGAAGCAACAAGCTGATTCAATCTGGTGCATCGCCGCTGTCCGCCGGGTGGCGGGCGTGGCACGTTGAGCCACCTGAACGACAACGCAAGGGATTTGAATGAAGGTCTTGGTCACTGCCGCGCTGGCCGCGGTGTCGCTGTTGGCGCTGGGCAGCGCCCACGCCACGGATGTGGGCGTGTCGGTGCAGATCAGCGAGCCGGGCGTGTATGGCCGCGTGGACATCGGCCGCTTTCCACAGCCGGCCGTGATGGTGGCGCAGCCCGTCATCGTCCAGCAGCCGGCTTACGTGGTGGCGCAGCCGCAGCCGGTGTACCTGTGGGTGCCACCGGGCCATCAGAAGAAATGGCGCAACTATTGCGGCCGCTACAACGCCTGCGGCGTGCCGGTGTATTTCGTCCAGGACCGCTGGTACCGGGACCACGTGCTGCCGCACCGCGGCGAGCGCTACGAGCGCCATGACCGCGACGATCGCGGTGGCCGCGGCGACTGGCGCGACGAGCGCGGGGGCGGCGGCCGCGACTGGGACGACCATCCCGGCCATGGGAATGGCCATGGCCACGGGCATGGCCACGGCAAGCACAAGGACTGATGCCTGACCTGGCTTGAGGCGGGCCGCCCGGGCCCGTGGCTTCAGCGTGGCGGCGGCTCGTAAGTTTGGCCGCCCACGCGCAGGCCCTGGTCCGACAGGCGCGCCGCGCCGCGCGGCCCTATGCCGGGCACGCGCGAGAGCAGGTCGGCCCAGCTTTCAAAAGGCTGCCTGGCGCGCTCGGCCAGCAGCTTTTCCGACATCGCCACGCCTATGCCGCGCAGCTGCTCCAGTTGCGCCTGGGTAGCGGTGTTGGCGTCCAGCGCCGCAGCAGCCTGGATGCCGCAGCTCCACAGCAAGGCCATCGAGGCCGACGTGACAAAACGTTTCATGCGACCCATTGTGCGGTGCGCAACGCGCGTCAAGGTGCTGCAACCCCTGGCCGGCGAGTCGTGGCAAACCCTGTGATACGCTGCCCGCCCGTCAAGGGGTGCCCCCTGTTTTCGCGGGCGCCGCAGCGCTGAGAGGTCGTCGTTTTGAAGCAAATCGTCTGTGTCAAGTGGGGCACGCTGTACGGACCCGAGTATGTGAACCACATGTACGCCATGGTGGCGCGGCACCTGACGCCGCCGTTTCGCATGGTGTGCCTGACCGACGACGCCACGGGCATCCGGCCGGAGGTGGAGTGCCATGCGTTGCCCGATATCGGCTGCCCGCACCCGGAACGCACCATGGGCAAGTGGCGCAAGCAGATCCTGTGGGACCACACCGTGCCGGGGCTGGAGCCGGGGCAGCCGGCGCTGTTCATCGACCTGGATTCCGTGATCGTCGGTTCGCTGGACGACTACTTCACCTACGGCGACCCGCAAGACGTGATCCTGGCGCGTAATTGGGCGCGGCCTATGGCGCGGCTTGGGCAGACCTCGGTGTTCCGCTTCCCCGTGGGCGGCAACCCGCAGGTGCTCGAAGGCTTTCGTGCCGACCCGCAAGGCGTGGCCGACCGCCACGGCTTCGAGCAGCACTGGGTGACGCATGCGGTCAAGGGCGGCATCAAGCTGTGGCCCGAAGCCTGGACCTGCCACTTCCGGCTGCACTGCCTGCCCAAGTTCCCGCTGCGCTATTTCATGACGGCGCGCATCCCGCGCGGCGTGCGCATCGTCACCTTCCCCGGCGGGCCTAACCCCGACGACGTGCAGGACGGGCGCTGGAACAAGATGGTGCCCGCGCACCGATCGCGCTGGGAGCACTTGAAGGCCACCTTCAGCGGCGAGCGCGTGGACAAGAGCCGCTGGCGCCATCTGCAGCGCTACGTGCTGCCGGTGCCGTGGATAGCGCGGCAATGGCGTGACTGAAGCGGGCACTGTTGTTGGCCTGTCACGCGCCGGTGGCGTCGCGCGTGCTTCTTTACCGGCATGTCCGCGGCCCGCAACGGCCACGGATGGGCATGCCGGCAAACCCCGCTAGCATTCCCGCCCTGATGACAAAGCACCTTTGCGGGTCCGGCCGTGGCCGGACCCGCGTGCGAGCAGCATTCCAATGACGAACTGGCAGGTCCTGCAGCGGCTGAGCCGCTATTTCAAGCCCGAGCGCTGGGGCATAGGCGGTGCCCTGGTGGCCTTCCTGGCGGGCTCGTCCACCGAGCCGCTGATCCCGCTGCTGCTGCAGCAGGCGCTAGACAAGGGCTTCCTGGAAAAGCCGGCCTTTCCGCTGTGGATGGTGCCGGTGGCGCTGATTGGCCTGTTCATGGCGCGCGGCGCGCTGAGCTTTGCGGGCACCTACATGCTCCAGCGCAGTGTTTCGCGCGTGGTGCTGTACCTGCGCCGGGACCTCTCCAACGCCGTGCTGCGCGCCGACGCGCCGCTTTACTCGCGGCTCACGCCCGGCGTGGTGGTCACCAAGGTCATCAACGACCCGCAGAACATGGCCGGCATGTTGGGCGGCGCCATCATCACGGTGCTGCGCGACGGCACCACGGTCTTCGCGCTGCTGGTGTACCTGTTCTATCTGAACTGGCAGCTCACGCTGCTGTCGCTCATCACCGTGCCGCTGCTGCGCATAGGCATGCGCTCGGTGCACCGGCGCGTGCAGCACGTCGGCTCGGTGGGCTACGAGGCGCAGATACGGCTGGTGTCGGTGGTGGACGACATGGCGCGCGCCTGGCGCGTGATCCGCACCTTTGACGCCGCGGCCTTCGAGCAGGGCCGCTTCGAGCGCGAGGCGCGGCAGGTGCAGCGCTTTGCGGTTAAAAGCGCTGCGGCCTCGGCCATGATGACGCCCATGTCGCAGTTGGTGGCCAGCTTCGGCGTGGCGGCCATCGTGACGCTGGCGATGTGGCAGGCGCAGCAAAACGGCGCCACGGTGGGCGAGTTCGCCGCCTACGTCGCGGCGCTGCTGCTGGTGGTGTCCAAGACGCGGCCGCTGACCGATGTGTCTCAGCCCATCGTGGGCGGCATCATCGTGGCGCGCGCCAGCTTCGATCTGATGGACACGCCGCCGGAGCCCGATGCGGGCAAACGCGTGCTGGAGCGGGTCCAGGGCGAGATCGTTTTTGACGACGTGACGGTGCTCTACCCTGGCGCCGAGCAGCCCGCGCTGGACAGGCTGGCGCTGACGGTGGCGCCGGGCACCACGGTGGCGTTGGTGGGCAGCTCCGGCGCGGGCAAGACCACCGTCGTCAGCACGCTGCTGGGCTTTGCCGAGCCTCAGTCCGGCCAAGTGCGACTGGACAGCGTGCCACTGCCGGAGCTGACCAAGGCGTCGCTGCGCAAGCAGTTCGCGGTGGTGTCGCAGGACATCGTGCTTTTCGACGGCTCTATCGCCGCCAACGTGGTGTATGCCCAGCCCTTCGATGCCGCGCGGGTGGAGAGCTGCCTGCGTGCCGCGGCGCTGTGGGACTTCGTGTGCAGCCTGCCGGAGAAGCTGGAGACGCCCATAGGCGTCAACGGCAGCCGGCTTTCAGGCGGCCAGCGCCAGCGCCTGGCCATCGCGCGTGCGCTCTACAAGGACGCGCCGGTGTGGATACTGGACGAGGCCACCTCGGCGCTGGACACAGAGTCGGAGCGCGCCATCCAGCAGGCGCTGGAGCAGTGGCAGGGGCAGAAGACCATGATCGTCATCGCCCACCGGCTGAGCACCATTCGCAAGGCGGACGCCATTTGCGTGATGGAAGGGGGCCGGGTGATCGAGCAAGGCTCGCACGCCGAACTGCTGGCGCTGGACGGCCGCTACGCCGCCATGGTGAAGGTTCAGCAGGCGGCTTGAGTCTGCGGCCGGTGGCGCGCTGTGCAAAAGCGCGCGCTCACCGCTGCCCGCGCCGGGCTCAGTGGGTCTTGGCGTAGGGGGTGGCCAAGACTTTGACCAGTCTGTGCTGGAATTCGGCTTCGGGATTGCGGTGATACGCGATGGCCGACAGCGCAAGCGAGGCCGCGACGTACACCAGCATCAAGCCGCCGACGCGGCGGCGCACCTGGCGCCAGTCCGGTGCCACGCGCCTGATCAGCGGTTGCTCCAAGACTTCGTACGTCGTGCGAGCCAGTAGCAGCATCAACGGCAGGCCCACGGCGAAGTTCAGCGCCAGCAACTGGCCGCCCGGCACGGTTTTGACCGCTTGCGACAGCGGCAGCACGATGTACCAGGCCACCGTGGTGTTGCACAGAAAAAGCCCGTAGGACCAATGACCGACATTCACGATCCAAGGGCGCTCCAGGCTTGATTTCCAGACGCTGGGCGTGGGTGAAAGAAGGCCCAGAATCATCAGCCCGCTGGCAAGGGCAAGCTGGAACGCGTAGTCCGCGAAGTGCAGGAGATGGCCGGCACAAATACTGAAGTAATACGCCACCCCCAGCGGAAACAGTACTTTCCAAGCCGCGCGAGGCTTGTAGCCGGCTGCCAGTGCGGCTATGGCCATGCCCATGATAAATGCGTCGAACACGCCAAAAACGGAATAGCGAAGGATCCAGGCGGGCTGTTCGCCCATCATGTGGCGGCTCATCGGCCCGGCCGTGGCTGTCAGCAACAGCAGCCAGCCGCTCCAGCGGCCACTGATGCGGCCAAGCGCCAGCGCAAGCAACGGCATCACAGCATAAAACCACATCTCGGCATTGAGCGACCAAGTGCCCGGCATGAGGTCCAGCGTCGTGGCCAGAGGCGGGGTATGCGAAGACAGGTTCGCAACTGGCGTGAGAAAAAAGAAATTGAGTAGGAAATTGGAAGAATCCATGTTGGCGCCGTATCGGTGCTTGCCGACAAGGGCAACCAGCAGCAAATACATAACCAGGTAAAGCAAATAGCCAGGCAATATGCGTCGCGCACGACTTTGTGCAAAAGACCAGCACTGGGCCTTGAATGCTATTTTTCCCTGGCGTTCCAGCCAGTGTCGGTATAACAGAAAGCCTGACAGAACGAAAAAGACGATAACTGCGTTGTGACCCGTTGCAAACAACCAGGTCAGATTGACCGTCTCGGCTCCTATCTGCAAAGTAATGGGTATGCCCGAGCCCTCGCGCGTGCAGTGAGCCCAAAGGTGTATCGTAATGACAAAAATAATGGCCCAACCCCGCAGGCCGTCAAGCGCCAGCCAGTTGGCCCGCTCCGTTACGAGTTTGGGTATTGATGGCGCCATGTCGTTGGCAGACTCCATGGCTGTTGTGTTTGTTTTCATCGTGATGAACATTTCACAAATACATTGCTGATCGGTATTTGCCCGGCTTCAAAGCGATTCAGTCACCGTTGTGGAGAAGCGGGAATCAGGTTGCTTCTTGAAGCGAAAATTTTCAGGAGCGATGTCTTGTCCGTTGGGGGGCAGCCAGCATTATTGCCGCTTGACGCAGCCGGACTGCGGCCGGCCGCCGGGGCGGCTGCGATGCACGGCAGTACAGCGGCTAGAAACGCGCATGGGCCTTGTGTCGGGGTGGGTGCCGTTCAGGCTCTGCGGGCTGGTTACGGCGGCATGGTTTACCGATGGCTGTGCACGCAACCTGTAGGTGCCCGTGCAACGTCGCAACCCGGTAACGTCACAGCATTTTTGGGGTGCCGCCGGCCACCGTGTGTGGTTGCCGGCGCGTTTGCCGTGCATCGATGCGGATCAATGGTTCCGCAAGATTTTTTATGGTTTACTTAACTTAAAATTACTCTCCAAGATCCAGTGCGGCATGGCTTTCCAAAAGCTTACTGTCAAAAATATAGAGGAATTGTATGTCCAGCTTGAAAGCAAGAGTCGTCGCTGCTCAAACTTCTCATGGTATTTTGTTTGTTTATGAAAATGACAAGCCCATTGCCGATGCTTTGAAGTTGTACGGGGAATGGGCGGGTATTGAAATCGATTTTCTTCAACAGTTCATACCGGCGTCAGGCGTGGTGATTGATGCAGGCTGCCATGTGGGCCTGCATTCGGTTGCAATGGTTGAGGGCCGACCCGGTTTAACGGTGCACGCCTTTGAGCCGCAGCCTGCCTTGTTGGAGCTTGCCGCTCGCAATCTGGAATGCGGGCACGCCAGAAGTGGCGCGCGTATGGTGCTTCATCCTTGCGCACTGGGGGCCCAGCTGGGGCAGGTGTTCATGCCTGGAATGGATTTTTTGCATCCGACCAATGCAGGCGCCAGCCAGGTAAGCCAATCTCCGCTGAAGGACGGAATTGCCGTTGAAATTTCTACCCTGGATTCACAGGAACTGACGCCCGTATCCTTCATGAAATTTGATCTGGAGGGTTACGAGGGCGCCGCATTGCAAGGGGCTCGGCAATTGATTGCACGGGACCGTCCTGTATTGTTTTGCGAAATCAACGATTTAGATGGCGCGGCTCGAATCCTGGAAGCACTTCGTGGATTTGAGTATCAAGCTTATTTTGTTGAAACTGCTGCATTCAATCCCGACAATTATCGCGGCGAAAGCGACAACATATTCGGCCATGCCTGCGAAACGGCCTTGCTGATGCTGCCGCCTGGGAGGCCGGCGCCGGCGCGCAGGTCCGCTGCTGTGCTGCAGCCGGTGTCGAGTCTGGAGGCCCTGGCCCGGCTGCTGCTGGAAACTCCGCGCTACGGCGATGCCACGACTTTTGACCGCAAGCCCCAGCGCCTGCGTGAGGAGATGCAGCGCCAGCATGCCATCCAGTTGCAGCAGCAGGTGGCGGCCCAGGCCGAATTGTCAAGGCAGCAGGCGAAGGCCGAGGTTGTGCTGGCCCGGCAGCGGGCGCAAGCCAAGGCCGCCTTCGACGCGGCGCAGCGGGCGGCAGAGCAAGCGGCCCGGCAGGCGGCCGAGCAAATGGCCGTACTGAACGCGCAACGGCTGCACATGACCCGCGAGCTGGCGCGTAACTTCCCCAAGACGGTGAGCAAGCGCTGGACGAGCCAGGTGGCCTGGCTGTTGGGCCTCAATCCGCTGGCCCGGGATTGCCGGCGTTTGGCACTGTCGGGCCTGTTCGACCGGCGCTGGTACCGCAACTGCAACCAGGACGTCGCCACCCAGAGCATGCATCCCCTGGTGCACTACCTGCTGTATGGGGCCTACGAGGGCAGAAATCCCAACCGCGTGTTCGACAGTGGCTTTTACCTGGCGCGCAACCCGGATGTGCGCGGCAGCGGCATCAATCCGCTGCTGCATTACATCAAGCATGGCGAGGCCGAAGGGCGGGCGGCATCCGACAGCTTCGAGCCCAATGTGTATCTGGCGCAGCGGCCGTGGCTGAAGGAGCGGCGGTTCTGGTGGCAGCGTTCGCCGTTGCGCCACTTCCTGCGACGCGGCAAGCCGTCGGAGGTCGTGCTGCCCGCGTACCGGCCGCCTTGCCCCGACTGGGCGGAGTTCGAGCGGCTGCCCAAGCCGCTGCCGCTTGGCGCAGACGCGGTGGACGTCATCGTGCCGGTGTACCGAGGCTACGACGACACGTTTGCCTGTCTGCTGTCGGTGATGAGCTCGCGCAACCGCAGCGCGTTCGAGCTCATCGTCATTGACGACTGCTCACCGGATCCCAAGATTTCCGCTGACTTGCAACGCTTGGCCGACCGCGGTCTGTTCACGCTGCTGCGCAACGAAAAGAACCTGGGCTTCGTCGGCACGGTCAACCGCGGCATGGCCTTGCACCCGCAGCGCGACGTGCTGCTGCTCAACAGCGACACGCTGGTGTTCAACGACTGGCTGGACCGCATTCGCGCCCATGCCCAGGCGCCTGGCGCACGCATCGCAAGCGTGACGCCCTTCACCAACAACGGGACCATTTGCAGCTATCCGTTCTTCTGCAAAGACAACTCCGCGCTGCTGGAAACCGGCTATGCGCAGCTCGACCAGCTCGCCGCGGCCGTCAACGCGGGCCAGCATGTGGAGGTTCCGACCGGCGTCGGCTTTTGCATGTACATCGCGCGGGCTGCGCTCAATGAAGTTGGCTTGTTCGATGTGGAGAGCTTCGGCGCCGGTTATGGAGAAGAAAACGATTTTTGCCAACGGGCGCTCAAAGCCGGCTGGCGCAACGTGCATGCCCTGGATGCCTTCGTATTCCACTCCGGTGAAACGTCGTTTGCCGAAGGGGCCAGCGCCGGCAAGTCAAGAGGCTACAAGACGCTGCTGCGGCTGCACCCGGACTACGCGGCACAGGTCAAGCGCTACATCCAAGCGGATCCTGCCTGTTACGGGCGCATTGCCCTGGACATTTCCCGCGCTTTCGGCCGGCCTGTGAGGCCGCTGGTGCTGTGCTTCACGCATGCTTGGGGAGGGGGAATAGAGCGGCATTTACGGGAGCGGCAGCAACTGCTCGAAGCCCAAGGCCGTGACTTGTTGGTACTCACGCCTGCAAGCGCCGGTACCTTGATTGCCCAGATTGCGCCAGCAGGCCAGGATGGCGTGCTGCACTCTTCCAATCTCGCCGCGCTGGACTTGGCCAAGGCGCAGACCGAGTTTTGCAAAGCAATCAAGCAATTGGGTGTGCACGACATTGAGTTGCATAGCACGGTGAGCTGGTCTGTGGAAATACTGTCGACCATCAAGGAGTTGTCGGCGCAATTGGGCGTGCCCTACACCGTAACGCTGCATGACTATGTCAGTGTCTGCCCTCAAGTCACGCTCATCAATGAATCGGGCCGCTATTGCGGTGAACTCGGTGTGGAGCAGTGTCGTAGTTGCTTGCGGCATAAGCCGGAGCGCTTGAAGGAAATTCACCCCGATTGCCATGATGCTGATATCGAGCACTGGCGGGCAAACTATAGGGTACTGTTGGAGGGAGCGCAGAAAATCATCGTGCCCAGCCCGGACACAGGCAATCGTTTTCAGCGCTACTTTCCGCAAATGCAATTTCAAATCCAACCGCATACTGAATTGCCTGCGCCGGAATGCAAGATTCAACCGAATCCCTTGTGTGATAATGATCGCGTGCGAGTGGCCCTCATCGGTGCAATCGGTCCACACAAGGGTTCTCGCGTCTTATGGGATTGCGCACAGGATGCGCTGGTTCGGAATCTTCCGTTGCATTTTGTCGTGATCGGCTATACCGACCTGCCTGAACTGGAAGCGCTTGAGAATGTGACAGTTACAGGGAAATATCAGGAAGAGGAAGTGTGTGAACTGCTGGCTTTGCAAAAGCCGCACGTCATTTTTCTGCCTTCTGTGTGGCCCGAAACATTCTGCTATACTCTGTCAATTGCGATGCACACGGATTTGCCCATTGCCGTATTTGACATCGGAGCTCAAGCTGAGCGCTTGGAAGATTACTCGGGCGCACTGCGGCTGCCTTTGTCACTTATAGACACGCCTGAGCATATTAACGATAAGCTCATGGCGCTTGCCCGGGCCAAATACTGCAGCGGAGTTGTTGCCGGCGCTACAGCGTAAAGGGTAACGAAAAAGCAGCGCCAACTGCTAAGAGCTGTATTGTCAGGTTGTGTCGCGGAGCAGGCAGAAGGAGCACCTCGCTCCTGCCCTGCCCTGCCGGGGATTTATGTCAGCACTTCAACACTGCCTGTGGATGGTATGGTTTTTCCACGATAGCAGGGTGATTTGAGCAGATCCGTATGGAGTTGGCCTGCTTGAAAATAAGCATGCAAATCGCCCTCACTGTCCAGTGCCCGCGATGCCAGCGGCGCATGATGGCTGACCACCGGCCAGACATTGCCCTGCTGGCGCCGCGCGATGATGAACGCACCGCTGGCCATGGCTTCATGCACGGTGATATTGAAAGTTTCAGGCCACAAACTCCAGCAAACCACGGCGTCGATCTTGTGGCGCGTCAATGCTTCAACCATGGCGTCCCTATTTCGCGCACTGACGGCCACAGACACGTTCCGAACCGTTGTATTGAATTGCCTGAAAATGCCCTTGGGTGCTTTGCCAAACTGGAAAAATTTATAGCGATTATCGCGCCGGAACGCTTCTGCAAGCTGGTAATATATATCCCAGCCTTTGTGCTTATCTTGCCTGCCTATATAGGCGATGCGCAATGTCCGGGATGGTTCCGGGCGAGAGACTGGTTCTAGAGTCAGCCGAACAGGGGGGATCACGACGCTGTCAACGGGAGAAATGCCGGTCACCTTGGACCACTGCTTCAGCGCAAATTGCGAAGGTGCTGTGATGATGGGCTGTGTCTGTTCGATAAAGCGTCGCATCCGGGTTATATGTTCCTGGCGGTTTGAACCATACTTGCAACTGCTGCATGTGGTGGACTGTGGGGGAGGGGCATCACAATAGGCGGCATCATTGCGCATCAATGTGAAGCTTGAGCAGGCTGCAAAATAGTCATGGATCCAGAGCAAAGGTTTTTTGGTCCCATGGGATAGTAATTCTTGAAGTACTTCTGGTGAATGCCCCATGAGGTGATGAAATACCCACAGTGGAGTTTTGCTTTGCGCCTGAAGCTGTTTCAACGTATTTTGAAGCTCTTGTCCGTTAATAGAGAGGAGCGGGCGGCCATCGAGTCGGATTGAAAATTTGAAATCTGCTGATTTCGTGATTTTAGATAATCCACGCAAGGCCAGTTCGGGGCAGAGGTGTATGTAGGTAATGCCTCGCTTGTTGAATTCAAGATGTTCGGCGCCTATTATATTTTGAATGCCTCCAACAACCCTGGTGTAGTCGTCGTGGCTGACTGAGATGACAATACCATTGCTTCTCTTGGCAGCTTTTTTTATTTCTTGTGATGTATTGTTTGGGGAATTTTTTTGAACTGGCCTGAGAAAGTTGGGGGCGGAATTTATTCTTTCAAACTTCATCATATATTCCGGGGTACTGAAAAAGAAAAAGTGGGTGAACCGTCGGTAAATATTCCAATTGCTTGAGTCAGGTGCTGCGCTCCAGCCAGCGCCGTATCGGCCGGCCCAGCCCAAGCAGCAGCCGCTGGCCCAGCGTGCGGCTGTGGCGTTGCTTGAAGATGCGCTGGAACCAACTGCTGCCCAGCAGTGCCGGCTGGCGCTCAGCCAGCATCTCCAGGCACAGCTGCTTCATGCGCTCCCTCTCCTGCGCTGCTGTCAGCCCGTTGCGGTACACCTTCATGCCGCTGGTCACGGGCCGCGTGTGCGCGGCCATGACCGCATCGACAATGGCCGTGCGCTGCATGCCCATGAGCTGCTGCAGCGTGGGCATGAGGTATTTGTCTATGCCCCAGGAGGAGACGTTGCCCTCGTAGTACGGCGCGCCGGCCATGAACAGGTCGCCGCGGTAGACGGGCATCATGACCTCGACCCAGTCGGTGGCGTGGTAGAGCCGGCTGGGCTGGCGCAGCGACCAGCGGTGGGTGTAGATGCTGTCGTGGCTGAGCGCGGGCGAGAAGGAGCTCCACTCCAGGCAGTTCCCAAGGTGCAGCGCGTAATTGATGCCGCTGACCGACAGGACGACGTCATCGTCTATCAGCCCAACGAATGGCGGCACCGTGCCGCGCTGCTGCAGGTGGCGGGCCAGCGCGCTGTAGATCTCGCCCTTGCACTCGGTCACGCCCGCCAGCACGCGGCACTGCACGCCGTGTACCACGACATAGGGCTCGGTGGTGGAGCCCGAATAATCGAAGAGCAGCACTTCGAACTGCGGTGGCACGTCCATGTGCAGCATGCGCAGCGGTGGGCTGTGGCCGTCCCACGAGAACAGGACAACGGGACGGGAAATGGATCGCGCTTGCGACATAACGGGACTACCGGACGTCACGAGGACCGTCGGCTGAAGAAATGGTTGTACCAGGAGTAGCGAAGCTGGTAGCGAAGCTTGCGCAGGCGCGGGACCAGGCTGAGCCCGGGGGCGTTTCGTCCGTCTATGGTGGAGACCAGGCTGTCCTCGTTGAGCCGCGCCGGGTAGGGCAGGGCGCCGAACATGCGCAGGCCGAATTCCCAGTGGTGGCGCAGGTCCACGTCCACCGGGCGGCCGAAGGGCGGCAGACGTTGCGTGAGCTTGCGCGCGCCCTCCAGGCTGATGGCATAGGCGCCGGTGAGGCTGGGCACGCGGCGGTAGCGCACCAGCTCCGCGCCGCCGGCCAGGGGCAGGCGCTGCGCGGGGGCCTCGTTGTCGCGGCCCACGAGCTTGACCATGTCCCAGTCGGCGCGGAGCGCCAGCGCCTGCAGCACGGCGGGCAGCGCGGGCTCCAGCGCCACGTCATCCTCCAGCACCAGCGCGCAGGGCTGGCCGCGCTGCACCATGAGCTGCCAGACCTTGAGGTGGCTGGCGTAGCAGCCGATCTCACCCGGCGTGAGCGGCCGGTAGAACTGGCGCCGGTTCAGGCGCGGCGCGTACAGGGCGTCCAGGGTTTGGGCGTCGAGCTCGCGGCCCACCACCGCCTGCACCCACTCGGCCTGCAGCCCAACGGCCTGCAGCGCGGCCTGCATGCGCCGGCGCCGCTGCGCGGCGCTGGGCATGTTGATGACGTAGACAGGCATGGCGGCGGCGTTCATGGGTGCGGGGCGGACAGCGGGCGCATTGGGCGGGCGCGGTCACTCATTCGCGCCAGTGCGAGGCGATCCAGCCGGCCGGGCGGGCGTGGCGCCAGTTGCCGTTGCGCTTGCCGGCCAGCGCGTCCGGCGGATTCATCACGCCGTGGAAGATGAGGATGCGCGCGCCGGCCGGAATGGCCGGAACGCGCCAGTAGTTGGTGGGGAAGCGCGGGATGCAGTGATACTTCCAGCTCGCGCACCAGGCCGCGGGCCAGTAGGCGAGCTTGCCCTGCTGGTTGAGCACGTCGGAGAGGAAGGCCTGCTCGTTGCGGAAGTTGGCCCGCGCCTCGTCGGGCCGCGCCCTGAACTGCGCCAGCACGTCCGCATGCGCGCCGAGCTCGAAGCGGTAGACGGAGGAATTGCCAGTGACGCGCCAGGGCCGCTTCCAGTCGTGAATGATGAGGAACTCGCCCGGCTGCTCGAAGAAGGGCGTGATGTCGTCCACGATCACCACGTCCAGGTCCAGGAACAGCGCCGTGCCGCGCAGGCCGTGCAGGTCGGCCTCGAAGGTGGTGAGCTTCTTCCAGCCGCGCTCCGGGATGCCCGCGGGCAGCGCCAGGTCGGGGATGGGCAGGCAGCGCACCTCGGCTCGCACGCCGGCGCCGTCGTCGGTGAGGCAGACGAAGCTGAAATCCCCGCGCAGGTGGCGGCGCACCATGGCGTAAAGCCGGTTGACGTACTCGGGGCCGTATTTGGTCCCCCACTTCATGCAGAGAATGACGCGCTGCTGCTGGCTCATGGGTGTCGTGATCGTTGGAAGCGGGCAGGGGCGTGTCAGAGGTCTTCGATGCGCCGCGGCGGGTAGGTGTCCCAGCCCTGGCAGCCCGGGCATTGCCAGAAGTAGTTGCGGGCCTCGAAGCCGCAGGCGGCGCAGCGGTAGCGCTGCATGGGCTGCGCGGCGCGGGCGACGGTGGCTTGCAGCCGGGTGCGCGTGTCCTCGGCCCAATCGGCCGGCGCGATCTCCAGCACCTGCGCCGCCACGGTCAGCGCGGGCTGCTGGCGCAGGTGCTGCAGCAGCCGCTGCGCGGCCTGCGGCGGCTCGTCCAGCCGGCGCAGCGCGCCCAGCAGGTCGGTGTCGGCCTGCTGCTCGTACAGCGGCTGCAACTGCTCGCGTGCGTGCACGCGCTGTCCGGCGGTGATGGCGGCCTGGGCGTAGGCCTGGGCCACCAGCGGGAAGGTGCCGGGATGGCGCGCGCGCAGCTCGTCCCAGGCCTGCAGGGCCTGCGCCACGCGGCCGCCGCGCAGGTGGCGCTCGCCCTCCACCAGCCAGGGGCGGGGCGCGGCCGGGGCGGCTTCGCGCGCGCGCTGCAGCGCGGCCTGCGCGCCCTCGGCGTCGCCGCGGGCGTCGGCCTCCAGCGCCAGCTCGCACCAGTAGTGCGCAATGCGGGTGGAGAAGGAGCCAATGCCGCTGCGCTCCAGCTTGGCCGCCACCTCGGCGGCGGCGCGCCAGTCGCGCGAGCGCTCGTGCAGCGACAGCAGCGCCAGGCGGGCCTCGGTGTCGAAGGGCGTGCCCTCCAGCGCGCGGAAGGCCTCTTCGGCGCGGTCGAAGAGGCCGGCCTTCATGAAGTCCTGCGCCAGCGCGTGCTGCGCGCGCTCACGCTCGCCGCCGGAGAGGTCGCCGCGGCGCAGCAGGTGCTGGTGCACGCGCACGGCACGCTCGAACTCGCCGCGGCGGCGAAAGAGGTTGCCCAGCGCGAAGTGCAGGTCGGCGCTGTGCGGGTCGTCCTGCACGGCCTCGACGAAGGCGTCGATGGCCTTGTCCTGCTGCTCGTTGAGCAGCAGGTTCAGGCCCTTGAAGTAAGCCTTGGGCGCGTCGCGCTGCTCGCGCACCCATTGGCGCATTTCCAGGCGCGAGGCCACCCAGCCCAGCGCGAAAGCCACGGGCAGCGCCAGCAGCAGCCACAGCGGATCGAGCACCATCTCAGAGTCCCTCGCGCGGCGGATGCTCGGCCAGCACCTCGGCCGCGGGCTGCGGCTGCGCGGCGGCTGCGGGCGTGGCGCCTTCGACTTGGCGCGTGGCCTGGCGGCGGTGGTGCCACCACGCCGGCACCATGGCCAGCACGCCCACGGCGCAGCCCGCGGCAAAGGCCGCCAGCACCACGATCACCAGCGGCGCGTGCCATTCCTGGCCGAAGAACCAGTGCACGGTGGCGGTTTGGCGGTTGTTGAGCGCGAAGGCGAACAGCGCGAAGAAGAGGAAGGCCCGGAAGAGCCAGACGAGGAAGCGCATGGGCGGGCGATTTTAGCGAGCGCTCACCACGCGCCCCGGTATGGGAGGAGCCGCGGACTTCTGGCCCGCGCTCGGCTTTGCGCCAGGCCAAGGCCCGGCGCACGGAAAAACGGCGCCGTGAAGGCGCCGTTTGCAATGGGACGGGACGGAAAAGACCGCTGTCGGGGCGGCGGGGCTGAAAGCTCAGTCCGCGGCCAGCTCGGCGGGCTCCGGCGCGACGGGGACGTTGGCGTCCACCGCCTCGCGCAGTGCCTTGCCGGGCTTGAAATGCGGCACCAGCTTCTCCGGGATCAGCACCGGCTCGCCGCTGCGGGGATTGCGCCCCATGCGCGGCGGACGGCGGTTGATGGAGAAGCTGCCGAAGCCCCGGATCTCGATGCGGTGGCCGCGCGCCAGGGCGTCGGACATCGCGTCGAGAATGGTCTTGACCGCGAACTCGGTGTCGCGGTGCGTGAGCTGGCCGAAGCGCTCGGCCAGCTCGGCCACGAGGTCGGAACGGGTCATGACCGTGGGCCGCCTTCAGTCTCAGCCGTTGTCGCGGTTGTCCAGCTTGGCGCGCAGCAGGGCGCCCAGGCTGGTGGTGCCGGCGGTCTCGCGCTCGTTGCTCTGCGACAGGCGCTGCATGGCTTCTTGCTGGTCGGCGTTGTCCTTGGCCTTGATCGACAGCTGGATCGAACGCGTCTTGCGGTCGATGTTGATGATCATGGCGGAGACGTCGTCGCCTTCCTTGAGCACGTTGCGGGCGTCTTCGACGCGGTCGCGGCTGATTTCGGAGGCGCGCAGGTAGCCCGTCACTTCTTCGGTCAGCTGGATCTCGGCGCCGCGCGGGTCGACGGTCTTCACCTTGCCGCTGACCAGCGAGCCGCGGTCATTGAGCGTGGTGAAGGTGGCGAACGGGTCGCCGTCGAGCTGCTTGATGCCCAGGCTGATGCGCTCGCGCTCGACGTCCACGGCCAGCACGACGGCTTCGACTTCCTGGCCCTTCTTGAAGTTGCGCACGGCGGCTTCGCCGGTCTCGTTCCAGGACAGGTCGGAGAGGTGCACCAGGCCGTCGATGCCCTGGGCCAGGCCCACGAACACGCCGAAGTCGGTGATGGACTTGACCGGGCCCTTGACCTTGTCGCCGCGCTTGACGGTCTCGGCGAACTCTTCCCAGGGATTGGGCTTGCACTGCTTCATGCCCAGGGAGATGCGGCGCTTGTCCTCGTCGATCTCCAGGACCATGACTTCGACTTCCTCGCCCAGGGTGACGACCTTGGCGGGAGCGACGTTCTTGTTGGTCCAGTCCATTTCGGAGACGTGCACCAGGCCTTCGATGCCCGGCTCGATCTCGACGAACGCGCCGTAGTCGGCGATGTTGGTGACCTTGCCGAACAGGCGGGTGCCGGCCGGGTAGCGGCGCGACACGCCGTGCCAGGGGTCGTCGCCCAGTTGCTTCAGGCCCAGGGAGACGCGGTTCTTCTCGGCGTCGAACTTCAGCACCTTGGCGTCGAGCTCCTGGCCCACCTGGACCACTTCGCTCGGGTGACGCACGCGGCGCCAGGCCATGTCGGTGATGTGCAGCAGGCCGTCGATGCCGCCCAGGTCAACGAACGCACCGTACTCGGTGATGTTCTTGACCACGCCGTGGACGATGGCGCCCTCGGTCAGCGTTTCCAGCAGCTTGGCGCGCTCTTCGCCCATCGAGGCTTCGACCACGGCGCGGCGGCTCAGCACCACGTTGTTGCGCTTGCGGTCGAGCTTGATGACCTTGAACTCCATCGTCTTGCCTTCGTAAGGAGTCAGATCCTTGACGGGGCGGGTGTCGATGAGGGAGCCGGGCAGGAAGGCGCGGATGCCGTTGACCAGGACGGTCAGGCCGCCCTTGACCTTGCCGGAGACGGTGCCGGTGACGAACTCGCCGGATTCCAGCGCGTTTTCCAGCGACAGCCACGAGGCCAGGCGCTTGGCCTTGTCGCGCGACAGGATGGTGTCGCCGTAGCCGTTTTCCAGCGCGTCGATGGCCACCGAGACGAAGTCGCCCACTTGGACTTCGACTTCGCCCTGGTCGTTCTTGAATTCTTCGATGGGAACGTAGGCCTCGGACTTCAGGCCGGCGTTGACCACCACGAAGTTGTGCTCGATGCGCACCACCTCGGCGGAGATGACCTCGCCAGCGCGCATGTCGCGCTGCTGCAGGCTTTCTTCGAACAGGGCGGCAAAAGACTCGCCGCCCTGGGTGGCGTTTTGGGTATCCATCATGGGGTGTTTCCTGGCCGGTGGGCCGCGTCGAAGGCGGTGCCGGCGTTTCGTGCAACTGCCGTTGCGGGGTTAGGTTGTGAATCCGCTTTCCCGGCGCGCCTTGCGGTGCGGGGACACTGCCCAGGCGGTGCGAAGGCAGCGGGAAAGCGGGCCCGTAGGCTTCGTGGGCTTGTCGAGAAACCCTTCAGGACTGCGGCGCGCCGCCGTCCCGAAACGGGCCGCGTTGGGCCCACCACTGCAGCACGATGCCGGTCGAGGCCTGCACCGTCTGCGCCGAGTTGTCCAGCAGCAGCGCGTCCTGCGCCGGCTTCAAGGGGGCGATCAAGCGGTTCCTGTCCCGTTCGTCGCGCGCCTCAAGGTCGGCACGAAGCTCGTCGATGCTAGCAGAAATTCCTTTTGAAATCAATTGCTTATACCGGCGTTCCGCGCGCATGGCCGGACTGGCGGTCAGAAACACCTTGAGCGGCGCGTCCGGGAAGATGACGGTGCCCATGTCGCGGCCGTCGGCCACCAGCCCCGGCGCGCGGCGGAAGGCCAGTTGCACGGCGTAGAGCGCGGCGCGCAGCTCGCCCAGCGCGGAGATGCGCGAGGCGGTGGAGCCCACTTCCTCGCGGCGCAGCTCGTGGCTGACGTCCTGGCCGTCCAGCCACAGCCGCTCGCCTTCGAAGCGCAGGTTCAGGCCGCGCGCCAGCGCGGCCATGGCCTCGCCGTCGGTGGTGTCCACGCCGCGGTTGAGCGCGGCCAGCGCCGTGACGCGGTAGAGCGAACCGGAGTCCAGCGTGTGGTAGCCCAGCGCCTGGGCGACGGTGCTGGCCAGCGTGCCCTTGCCGGAGGCCGTGGGCCCGTCGATGGTGATCACGGGCACCAGCGAGCGCTCGGCGCGCGCCAAGCCGAAGAGCGTCTCGAAGTAGTCGGGGAAGGTCTTGCCCACGCACTTGGGGTCCAGGATGCGCACGGGCACCACCGGGTCGGCCGAGGCCAGCGGGTTGAAGGCGGCCAGCGACAGGCACATGGCCATGCGGTGGTCGTCGTAGGTGTGGACGGCCGCGGGCAGCCAGCCGCCGGTGGTGGGGGGCGAGACCTCGATGAAGTCCTCGCCCTCGACCACCGTGGCGCCCACCTTGCGCAGCTCGGCGGCCATGGCGGCGATGCGGTCGGTTTCCTTCACGCGCCAGCTGGCGATGTTGGTCAGCCGCGTGCTGCCGCGGGCGTACAGCGCCATCACCGCCAGCGTCATGGCCGCGTCGGGGATGTGGTTGCAGTCCATGTGGACGGCCCGCAGCGGCCAGGCGCCGCGGCTGACCTCGATGAAGTTGGGCCCCAGCGTCACGGCAGCCCCCATGGCGCGCGCGGCGTCCACGAAGGCGACGTCGCCCTGGATGGACTCGCTGCCCACGCCCTCGATGCGCAGCGGTGCCTCGGTGGCGGCAATGGCGCCCAGCGCCACGAAATAGGAGGCCGAGGAGGCGTCGCCTTCCACCCAGATCTCGCCCGGCGAGCGGTAGGCACTGCCCTGCGGGATGGTGAAGCGCTCCCAGCCCTCGCGCTGCACGGCGATGCCAAAGCGCGTGAGCAGCTTGAGCGTGATGTCGATGTAGGGCTTGGAGATCAGCTCGCCCTGCACCTCGACGGTGATTGGGCCGCCCTCGCTCACCAGCGGCAGCGCCAGCAGCAGCGCGGTGAGGAACTGGCTGGAGACGTCGCCGCGCACGCGGATGGGCGCGGCCGTGTCCGCGCGGCCGCCGGCGCTGCCCGTGAGGCGCAGCGGCGGGTAGCCGTCCTGGCCCAGGTAGTCCACGCCGCAGCCGAGCTGGCGCAGCGCGTCCACGAGGTCGCCGATGGGGCGCTCGTGCATGCGCGGCACGCCGCTGAGCTCGAAGGTGCCGCCCTGCGTGGCCGCCAGCAGCGCCAGCGCCGCGGTGAGCGGGCGCATGGCCGTGCCGGCGTTGCCCAGGAACAGCTCGGCGTCGTGCACGCTCAGGCGGCCGCCCAGGCCGGTGACGCGCAGCGGGCCCTCGGCCGTGGCCTCGACGCCGCAGCCCAGGCGGCGCAGCGCGTCCAGCATCACGCGGGTGTCGTCCGAGTCCAGCAGGTCGTGCACCAGGGTCTGGCCCTCACAGAGGCCGGCCAGCAGCAGCACGCGGTTGGAGATGCTCTTGGAGCCCGGCAGGCGCACCGTGCCGGCGGCGCCGATGAGCGGGGGCAGGTCGAGGAAGGGGATGTCGTACATGCGAAGGGGCGCGTGGGTCGCGTTGGGCGCGCCGCCGCCGGGCGGCGCGCTGGGGGGATGTTCAGCGGGACTGTGAGGGTGGGGCGCCCGGATGCCAGCCCGCGCGCGCCTGGGCCACCTCGCGGATGTGGTCTTCCAGCGCTTGGGCGTCGCCGGTGCGCAGCAGTTGCTCGAAGCCGTCGAGCGCGCGGCGGAACTCGCCGGCCTGGCGCAGCACCTCGTCGCGGTTGGTCAGCAGGATGTCACGCCACACCGCGGGATCGCTGGCGGCGATGCGGGTGAAGTCGCGAAAACCCGGGCCGGCCAGCGAGAGGAAGTCCGCGCCCAACGGCTGCCGCGCCACGCCGTCGAAGTAGGCGTAGGCCAGCAGGTGGGGCAGGTGGCTGACGGCGGCGAAGGCTGCGTCGTGCGCCTGCGGGCTCATGCGGCGCACGCGCGCACCCAGCGCCTCCCACAGCGCGGCGGCGCGCTGCACCAGCGCCGCCGGGTTCTCCGGCAGCGGGGTGAGGATGGCGTGGCGGTTGGCAAAGAGCGCGGCGTCGGCATGGGCGACGCCGGCGGTCTCCTTGCCGGCGATCGGATGGGCGGGGACGAAGCGCTCCAGCCGCGGGCCCAGCACGCGGCGCGCGGCGGCTTCCACGTCACGCTTGGTGCTGCCCACGTCCATGAGCAGCGCCTCGGCCCCAAGCGCGGGGGCGATCTCGGCCAGCACGGGCTCGGTGGCGGCCACGGGCACGGCCACGAGCACCAGGTCCGCGCCCTCGGCGGCCTGCGCGGCGCCGGGGGCGACTTCGTCGATCACGCCCAATTCGAGCGCCTTGGCCAGGGCCACCGCGTCCGGCCCGCAGCTCACGATGCGGCCGGCCAGCCCGGCGCGGCGCAGCGCCAGGGCGAAGGAGCCGCCCATGAGGCCGCAGCCCACCAGGGCCAGCCGCTGCACGCGCATGCTCAGTGCCTGTCCAGCGGGTAGCCGCCCAACAGCTTGAAGAAGCTGCACTTGGCGCGCAGGACCTGCAGCGCCTGCGCGACGCGCGGCTCGTCGGGGTGGCCCTGCAGGTCGATGTAGAAGTAGTACTCCCACTGCCCGGAGCGCGCCGGGCGCGACTCGAAGCGGCTCATGGACACGCCCGCATCCTTGAGCGGCACCAGCAGGTCGTGCATGGCGCCGGGCAGGTTGGGCACGGCGATCACGAGGCTGGTGCAGTCCACGCCGGAGGGCGCGGGCAGGGGCTGCTTGAGCGGGTCGGCCACCATCACGAAGCGGGTGCGGTTGCGCGGGTCGTCCTGCACGCCGGGCGCGACCACGTGCAGGCCGAACTCGTTGCCCGCGCGCGTGCTGGCCAGCGCGGCCAGCGACGGGTCCTTGGAGGCCAGCCGCGCGCCTTCGGCGTTGCTGGTGACGGGACGCCGCTCCACGCCCGGGAGGTGCTGCGACAGCCACTCGTGGCACTGGCCCAGGGCCTGCGGGTGGGCGCACACGGCGGTGATGCCTTGCAGGTCCTCGCGCAGGCGCAGCAGGTTGTGGCGCACCAGCAGGCTGGTCTCGCCCACGATGTTCAGCGGCGTGGTGAGGAACAGGTCCATGGAGCGGGCCACGGCGCCCTCGGTGGAGTTCTCCACCGGCACCACGCCGAAGTCGGCCGAGCCGGCGCTGGTGGCGCGGAACACCTCGTCGATGCTGGCGCAAGGCACGCGGACGATGGAGCTGCCGAAGTAGTTCAGCGCCGCCTCCTCGCTGAAGGTGCCCGCCGGGCCCAGGAAGGCCACGCGCGTGGGCGTCTCCAGCGCGCGGCAGGCGGACATGACCTCGCGCCAGATGGGCGCCAGGCTTTCGTTCTTCAGCGGTCCGGGGTTGATGGACTTGAGGTTCTCTATGACCTGCTGCTCGCGCTCGGGACGGAAGACGGGTGAGCCTTCCTTCTTCTTGATCTCGCCCACGGCGTGCGCCAGCGCGGCGCGGCGGTTGATGAGCGCCAGCAGCTCGCGGTCCACCGCGTCGATGCGCACGCGCAGGCCCGGCAGGTCCTGGGGGAGGGTGTCGTCGTGGTCAGCCATGGCGCGCCTGGAACTCGGTCATGTAGGACACCAGCGCCTGCACGCCTTGCAGCGGCATGGCGTTGTAGAGGGAGGCGCGCAGTCCGCCCACGGACTTGTGGCCCTTGAGCTGCAGCAGCCCGCGCTCGGCGGCGCCTTCCAGGAAGGGGGCGTACAGCCGCTCGTCCGGCATGAAGAAGGGCACGTTCATGCGCGAGCGGCAGCCGGCATCCACCTGGTTGCTGTAGAAGCCGGAGCCGTCTATGGCGCCGTAGAGCAGGGTGGCCTTCTCGATGGCGCGGCGCTCCATCTCGGCCACGCCGCCCTGGCGCAGCAGCCACTGGAAGACCAGCCCGGCGATGTAGATGGAATACGTCGGCGGCGTGTTGTACATGGAGCCGTGCTCGGCCACGGTCTTGTAGTCGAAGGCCGAGGGGCACACCGACATGGCGTGGCCCAGCAGGTCTTCGCGCACCATGACGAGGGTCAGCCCCGCGGGGCCGATGTTCTTTTGCGCGCCGGCGAAGGCCAGGCCCACGCGCGACCAGTCGATGGCGCGCGAGAGGATGTGCGAGGAGCAGTCCACCACCAGCGGCAGCCCGCTGCCCAGCGCCTGGAGGTCCGGCAGCTCGTGGAACTCCACGCCGTGGATGGTCTCGTTGCTGCAGAGGTGCACGTAGCGCGCTTCGCGGCGCAGCTTCCACGAGGCCGGGGCAGGCAGCGTGGTGTGGCGGCCCTCCACGGCGTTGGTGGCGGCGAGCTGCGCGTCGCAATACTTCTTGGCTTCCTTGAACGACTTCTGCGACCAGCTGCCGGTGACCACGAAGTCCGCCGCCGCGCCGGCGCTCAGGTTCATGGGGACGATGGCGTTTTCGGCCAGGCCGCCGCCCTGCATGAACAGGATGTGGAAGTTGGGCGGCACGGCCAGCAGGCGGCGCAGGTCGGCTTCGGCCTGGTGGGCGATGGAGATGAACTCCTTGCCGCGATGGCTCATCTCCATCACGCCCATGCCGCTGCCGTGCCAGTCCAGCATCTCGGCGGCGGCCTGCTCCAGCACCTCGGCCGGCAGCGCGGCCGGGCCGGCGGAAAAGTTGTAGGGACGCTGCTTCATGCGGGCCTCGCTCACTTCTTGCCGGGCGCGCTGCCGGCCGCGGGGGCCGAGAGCTGGGCGCCGCCGGCCTCCAGCCGCTTGCGCAGGGTGGCTTCCAGTGCCTTCAGGCGCGGCTCCACGGTGCCCTTGGTGTCGGCCACCACCTTTTGCGACAGGGCCTGGTGCATCTCGGGGACGATCTGCTCGAACTTCTTGGACACAGGGGATTCGAGCCAGGCAATGAGCGTCTTGAGCTCATCCTCGCTGAAGCGCGACTCCAGCAGCGCGCCCAGCGTGGCGGGGCCGGTTTCGGCGGCGCGCTTGCGCAGCACGGTCTCGATCTCGGCGTGGAACTTCTTGATCTCGGCTTGCAAGTCCTTGGCCGTGGCCTCGCGCTTTTCCGGCGGCACGGCCTGCAGCGCCGGGCCCACGGCGCTGAGCACCTGGTTGGCCGTCTGGTCGGCGATGCTGCGCCCAATGCCCTCGACGCCTTCAGCCTGCAGTTGCACGGCCTTTTGCGCCAGCTCCTTCTTGCTTTGCGCGTGGGCGCCGGCGCCGGCCACGGCCAGCGCCGCGGCCAGCGCGATCGATTTCCACATCAGCTGTTCTCCTCGCCGGCGTCGGCGGCAGGGTCGGCGGCGGCTGCGCCGTCCACGTTGGCGTCGTTCTCGACGATGCGTTGCAGGCCACCCAGGCGGGCGCCGTCATCCAGCGCGATCAGCGTCACGCCCTGCGTGGCGCGGCCCATCTCGCGGATCTCGGCCACGCGGGTGCGCACGAGCACGCCGCGGTCGGTGATGAGCATGATCTCGTCGGCCTCGCGCACCAGCGTGGCGGCCACGACCTTGCCGTTGCGCTCGCTTTGCTGGATGGCGATCATCCCCTTGGTGCCGCGGCCGTGGCGCGTGTACTCGGCGATGGGCGTGCGCTTGCCGAAGCCGTTTTCGGTGGCGGTGAGCACGCTTTGCGACTCGTCCTCGGCCACGAGCATGGCGATCACGCTCTGGCCCGGCTCCAAGTTCATGCCGCGGTTGCCGCGGGCGTTGCGCCCCATGGGGCGCAGGTCGTCCTCGGGGAAGCGCACGGCCTTGCCGCCGTCGGAGAACAGCATCACGTCGTGCTGGCCGTCGGTCAGCGCCGCGCCCACGAGGTAGTCGCCCTCGTCCAGCGTGACGGCGATGATGCCGGCCTTGCGCGGGTTGGCGAACTCGTCCAGCGAGGTCTTCTTGACCGTGCCCAGCGCCGTGGCCATGAACACGTAGTGGTCGCCGGGGAAGGTGCGGAACTCGCCCGTGAGCGGCAGCACGACGGTGATCTTCTCGTCAGGCTGCAGCGGGAACATGTTGACGATGGGCTTGCCGCGCGAGGTGCGCCCGCCCTGCGGCACTTCCCAGACCTTGAGCCAGTACACGCGGCCGCGGTTGGAGAAGCACAGGATCCAGTCGTGCGTGTTGGCGATGAAGAGCTGGTCGATCCAGTCGTCTTCCTTGGTCTGCGCGGCCTGCTTGCCGCGGCCGCCGCGCTTTTGCGAGCGGTACTCGGCCAGCGGCTGGCTCTTGATGTAGCCCGTGTGCGAGAGCGTCACGACCATGTCGGTGGGCGTGATCAGGTCCTCGGTGCCGAGCTCCTGCACGTTGTGCTCGATGGTGGAGCGGCGCGCGCCGACCTTGGCCTGGCCGAACTCCGCGCGCAGCGCCTTGATCTCGTCGCTGATGATGACGGTCACGCGCGCGGGCTTGGACAAGATGTCGAGCAGGTCGGCGATGGTGGCCATCACGTCGCGGTACTCGCCGATGATCTTGTCCTGCTCCAGGCCGGTGAGCCGTTGCAGCCGCATCTGCAGGATCTCGCCCGCCTGCTCGTCGGAGAGGCGGTAGAGCCCGTCGGGCTGCAGCCCGTAGTGCGTGGGCAGGCCCTCGGGGCGGAAGGCCTCGCGCCCGCCGATGGCATCGGCCTGGGCGCGCACGAGCATCTCGCGCACCAGCGACGAATCCCAGCTGCGCGCCATGAGCTCGCTGCGCGCCAGCGGCGGCGTGGGCGCGGCCTTGATGATGGCGATGAACTCGTCGATGTTGGCCAGTGCCACGGCCAGGCCTTCGAGCACGTGGCCACGCTCGCGCGCACGGCGCAGCTCGTACACGGTGCGCCGCGTCACGACCTCGCGGCGGTGCTCCAGGAAGATCTCCAGCAGCTGCTTGAGGTTGCACAGCTTGGGCTGGCCGTCCACCAGGGCGACCATGTTGATGCCGAAACTGTCCTGCAGCTGCGTCTGCTTGTAGAGGTTGTTGAGCACCACCTCCGGCACTTCGCCGCGCTTGAGCTCGATGACCACGCGCATGCCGGACTTATCGGACTCGTCCTGGATGTGGCTGATGCCTTCGAGCTTCTTCTCGTTGACCAGCTCGGCGATGCGCTCCAGCAGCGTCTTCTTGTTGACCTGGTAGGGGATCTCGTCGACGACGATGGCCTGGCGCTCGCCGTTCTTGCCGATGTCCTCGAAGTGGCAGCGCGCGCGCATGACCACCTTGCCGCGGCCGCTGCGGTAGCCCTCGCGCACGCCGGAGAGGCCGTAGATGATGCCGGCGGTGGGGAAGTCCGGCGCCGGGATGATCTCCATGAGCTCATCGAGCGTGGCCTGCGGGTTGCCGAGCAGGTGCAGGCACGCGTCCACCACCTCGTTGAGGTTGTGCGGCGGGATGTTGGTGGCCATGCCCACGGCGATGCCGGCGCTGCCGTTGACCAGCAGGTTGGGCAGCCGCGTGGGCAGCACCAGCGGCTCCTTCTCGGAGCCGTCGTAGTTGGGACCGAAATCGACGGTTTCCTTGTCGATGTCGGCCAGCATCTCGTGGGCGATCTTGGACAGGCGGATCTCGGTGTAGCGCATGGCCGCGGCGTTGTCGCCGTCCACCGAGCCGAAGTTGCCCTGGCCGTCCACGAGCATGTGGCGCAGCGAGAAGTCCTGCGCCATGCGCACGATGGTGTCGTACACCGCGCTGTCGCCGTGAGGGTGGTACTTACCGATCACGTCGCCGACGATGCGGGCGGACTTCTTGTAGGGGCGGTTCCAGTCGTTGTTGAGCTCGTGCATCGCGTAGAGCACGCGGCGGTGCACGGGCTTGAGGCCGTCTCGCGCGTCAGGCAGGGCACGGCCCACGATCACGCTCATGGCGTAATCGAGATACGAGCGCCGCATCTCCTCTTCGAGGCTGATGGGCAGGGTTTCCTTGGCGAACTGGGTCATGGGCAGACGGGCTCGGCCGTCGCGCGCGGGCGCGAAGCTGGCTCCGCATTAAAAAGAAGCAGCGGATCGGCGATTCTAAGCCGCGCAGCTTGTCGCAGCCGCGCAACAGGGGTGGAGGCCGCTTGGGGAGGCGCGAGCCAAAATGGAGGAGTCAAGAAGCCCCGATGGCACAATGGGTCGTCGGTGGTGATCGCTCGCGAGACCGGGTGTTTGCCGGGTTTTCTTGCTTCCGATTCGGACGTTTCGCAGAGTCCTGCGGCTTTCCTTGAGAGGAGAATCAATGAAGAAACTGAATGCCGTGGCGGTGCTGTTTGCATCGGCCGCGCTTGCTGCCCCGCTGTCGAGTGCCTTTGCCCAGACGGTTGATAACTGGCGTGCCACGGACGGCACGGTCGTCAAGAACGGTACGAACGAACTGTGCTGGCGCAACTCCACCTGGACGCCGGCCACGGCTGACCAGGCTTGCGACGGCGCCCTGAAGCCGCCGGCTCCCGCCCCTGTGGCTCCGGTGGCTGCTGCTCCGGCTCCGGCTCCCGCCCCGGCTCCGGCTCCGGCCGTGGTGCCGCCGGCCCCGGTGAGCGAGAAGGTCACCTACGCCGCTGACGCCTTCTTCGACTTCGACAAGGCTGTGCTCAAGCCCGAAGCCCGCTCCAAGCTGGACGAGCTGGTCGGCAAGACCGGTGGCGTGAATCTGGAGGTCATCATCGCCGTGGGTCACACCGACTCCGTCGGCACCGATGCCTACAACCAGCGCCTGTCGGTGCGCCGCGCCGAAGCCGTGAAGGCCTATCTGGTGAGCAAGGGCATCGAGAAGAACCGCGTGTACACCGAAGGCAAGGGCGAGAAGCAGCCCGTGGCCGACAACAAGTCTGCCGACGGCCGCGCCAAGAACCGCCGCGTCGAAATCGAAGTGGTCGGCACGCGCAACAAGTAATCCGGTTTCCCGGACCGCTTGAGTCACAAACCCCGCCCCGGCGGGGTTTGTGCTTTTTAGTACCGCTACGATGCGCGCCATGATCAACGCCGACCCCCAGGAGCTGGCCAAGTTCAGCGAGCTCGCCCACCGCTGGTGGGATCCCGAGAGTGAATTCCGTCCCTTGCACCAGATCAACCCGCTGCGGCTGCAGTGGATCGATTCCCTGGTGCCGCTGGCCAACAAGCAGTTGCTCGACGTGGGCTGTGGCGGGGGCATCCTGTCCGAAGCCATGGCGCAGCGCGGTGCCGCGCAGGTGCTGGGCATAGACCTGGCCGTCAAGCCATTGAAGGTCGCGCAGCTGCACGCGCTGGAGTCCGGCGTGCACAACGTGGACTACCGCGAAATCGCCGTCGAGGCGCTGGCGGCCGAGCGGCCAGCGAGCTTCGATGTCGTGACGTGCATGGAGATGCTGGAGCACGTGCCCGCGCCGGAGTCGGTGGTGCGCGCCTGCACCACGCTGGTCAAGCCCGGCGGCTGGGTGTTCTTCTCCACGCTCAACCGCAACGCCAAGGCCTTCCTGCTGGCCATCGTGGGCGCGGAGTACGTGCTCAAGCTGCTGCCGCGCGGCACGCACGAATACGAGAAGTTCATCCGTCCAAGCGAGCTGGCGCGCTGGTGCCGCGACGCCGGGCTGGAGCTGCAGCGCACGCGCGGGCTGGAATACAACCCCTTCACGCGCCATTACGCGCTGAGCAACGACACCAGCGTCAACTACCTCTTTGCCCTGCGCAAGCCGGGCTGAGCGTGGCCGCTGTTCTGCCCATGACTGCTTCCATCCGTTGCGTGCTCTTCGACCTGGACGGCACGCTCATTGACAGCGCCCCCGACCTGGCCGGCGCCGCCAACGCCATGCGCGTGGCGCGCGACCTGGCCGAGTTGCCCTACGAGCGGCTGCGCCCCATGGTGGGCTCAGGCGCACGGGGCATGGTGGGCGCGGCCTTCGGCGTGGCGCCGGGGCAGCAGGGCTTCGAGGCGCTGCGCGACGAGTTCCTGCAGCGCTACGAAGACGGCCTGCTGCTGCGCACGGCCGTCTTCGCCGAGATGGTGGCGGTGCTGCAGGCGCTGGAGCGCGCGGCGCTGCCCTGGGGCATCGTCACCAACAAGCACGCGCGCTTTGCCGAGCCGGTGGTGCGCGGGCTGGGCTTGCATGAGCGCGCAGCCGCCCTCATCTGCGGCGACACCACGGCACATGCCAAGCCGCACCCGGAGCCGCTGCTGGAGGCCGCACGCCGCGCGGGCGTGGCGCCGCAGGAATGCGTGTACGTGGGCGATGACCTGCGCGATGTGCAGGCCGGCCGCGCTGCCGGCATGGCCACGCTGGCGGCCGCCTGGGGCTACCTGGGCGAGGGCGAGCCCGTGCACGAGTGGGGCGCGGACGCCGTGATTGAAAATCCCCTGGTCCTCTTGAAGTGGTTGGGAATGCCTTAAACTAGTGGACTTCTTTGCAAAGGGGCCGACCCGGTTTCGACGTGGGTGCGGATCCGGCGCAGGGCATGCCGAGCACCAGTTCGCTCGTAAATCCACTGGAACAAAGTAACTGCGAACGACGAACGTTTCGCTCTCGCCGCTTAACACCGGTGAGCCTCTCAACGGCAGGCCGATGGGCCGGGCCCGCAAGGGCTGAGAGGTCATTCACATCGGCTGGTTGCTGACCGGGTCACTCGGTTGGTAGCGAGATCAAGTGACTGGCTTCGCAGGTAGCGTGCTGCTGCGCGACCTGCGGGGCGAGACTCAAATCAGTCAGCTAAGCATGTAGAACTGTCCGGTGATGGCTTGCGGACGGGGGTTCAATTCCCCCCGGCTCCACCAATTCCCGAAAAAGCCCTGCCGCTTCGCGCGCGGCAGGGCTTTTTTTCTGCTCAAGCCGCTTCAGGCGTACGGCCTGCGCCACAGCGCTTAACCCCGTCCAACGTAAGGCATGCCCGTGGCCATCACGGTCATGGTCAGCACGTTGGCCTCCAGCGGCAGCCGCGCCATGGCCAGGAAGGTGCTCGTCACGGCGTTCATGTGCATGCGCGCTTCGGGGCGGATGCTGCCGTCGGCCTGCATCGCGCCCTGCGCCATGAGCGTGGTCATGTCGGTGGCAACGTTGCCGATGTCGATCTGCCCAACGGCGATGTCGAACGCACGCCCCTCCAGCGCCGCCGCGCGTGTGAGCCCGCTGATGGCGTGCTTGGTGATGGTGTAGGGCGAGGACTGCGGCCGCGGCACGTGCGCTGAGATCGAGCCGTTGTTGATGATGCGGCCCCCCCGCGGCGACTGCGCCTTCATCAGCCGGAACGCCTGCTGCGTGCACAGGAAGGGCGCGCTCAGGTTCACGTCCAGCGCCTCGCGCCAGCGCTCCAGCGGCAGCTCCTCCAGCGCCATGGGCTGGGTGAACACGCCCGCGTTGTTGAACAGCAGGTCCAGCCGCCCAAAGCGCTGCGCCACCGTGTCAAAGAGGCGCCGCACGGCCTCGGCGTCGCTCACGTCGGCGCTCACCGCCAGGGCGCGCGCGGCGATGTCGCCCCAGGGGTCGCCCGCCGCGTCTATGGCCTGCTGCAGCGGTGCCAGCCGCCGCCCAACGAAGACGACGCGCCAGCCGTCGCGCAGCAGCGCCTGCGCGCAAGCCAGCCCTATGCCGCTGCCCGCGCCGGTGACGAGGGCGACCTTGTCGTGGGGAGTTCCGTTCATGTGAGTCTCTGGTGTCTTGGGTCGTGCCTGGGCCCGCGAGCGCGCCGGCGGCGGCCACGGGGCGGGCAGTATGCGGCACGGCATCGGCGGGGCAGGGCGCGCGGCGCCGCCACAATCGCGCCCCATGAGCACCACCCCCACTCCTGACGCCACGCCGGTCTTTACCCAGGTCCAGCTCTTCACGGACAGCGACGGCCGCGCCCGCTTTCGCGACGTGCAGATCCCGCTGACCGAGGGCACACCCGCCTCGCGGCTGTCGCAAGCCATGGCCGCCAGCGCGTTGCAGTTGCGCCAGAGCCCTGTCGGCTTCCAGAGCAGCTTCCACTGCACCGGCCACCCGCAGTGGCTGTTCGTCCTGCGCGGGCGCATGGAAATCGGCCTGCAGGACGGCAGCACCCGCGTCTTCGGCCCCGGCGAGCATTTCTATTCGGCCGACACCCTGCCCGCGGGCGCCGTGTTCGACCCCGCGCTGCACGGCCACCGCAGCCGCCAGCTGGGCGACGAGCCGCTGGTGACGCTCTTCGTCCGCGACTGAAGCGGCGAGCGCTCTTCGCGCTGCGGGCACGTGCGTTGCCGACTCTGGTCAGCCAAGACGGGACATTCCATGGCGCGGGGCGTGATGCGCTCCAGGCCACGGGACGCCAGCGTCGGCGTAACACAGGAGTCCATCACATGAGCATCATCCGCAAGAGCCTGCTGGCCGCCGCCGTCTGCGCGGCCGCCGCCACCGGCATCGTCCATGCCCAATCCTCCGGCGCGGGCACGACGGACAGTCCGAGCAGCACGGGCATGGGCGCGGCCACGCCGGGCGTGCCGGCACCCACGGGCCCCAACACGGCCACCAGCCCCAGCGTCACCGGCGCGGGCGCGGGCAGCACTTCCGGCTCCGGCAGCACCAGCTCCGGCAGCATGGGCTCCACCACCGGCGCGGGCACCAGCAGCGGCTCCATGTCCAACGGCCAGACCAGCAACAACTCGTCCGCTAACATGGGCACCACCCCGGGCACCATGGGCAACAACGCTCCCACCACGGGCAGCGGCAGCTCCACCACCGGTACCGGCGGCACCAGCTCCTCCACCATGCAGCCTTCCACCGGCACCACCGGCTCCATGAGCAGCGGCAACAGCGGCAGCACCTCGTCGGACATGTCCTCCGGCTCCACGGGCAGCAGCAGCTACGGCAGCGGCTCCACGGGCAGCACGCGCACCCCGCGCGCCGACCGCAACTGACCCACCGACACCCCGGTCGGTCCCCGGTCATTCACGAGCCGGCACCGAACGCCAAAAGGACCGCCTCGGCGGTCCTTTTGCTTTGCCTGCTGCTTTTTCCCTTTCCCGGCTTTCGGCTTTCCGGCGCTGGGGCTTGTGCCCGGCGCCGCGCAGGACCCCTTTCTCGTTCAGCGTCTGGCGGCTGTCGAAGCCTGGGCCAGCGCCGGCGTGGCCGGCGGCATGTTCAGGAACACCTCGCGCAGCGGCCGCGTTTCCGGCAGCACGTACACCACGGGCGCGGCGCCGGCGCGGCTCACCGGCATGAGCACGGTCTCGAAAAAGGCCGTGGGCACGTTGATGCAGCCGTAGGAGATGCGGTTGTCGGCCACGCCCGCGCTGGCCAGGCGCTGCAGCCGCCGCTCGGCCGGGTTGGTGGTGAGCACGCGGTGCATGGAGACGGCCGCGTCGTAGTCCACCCACAGCACGTCCTCGCCGCGCAGGTTGTGGCCTATCTCGCCCTGGAAGCGCCCGGCCGGCGTGGTGCGCTCCTGCGGTTTCACCTGCGACAGCGGCTTGTCGCCGATGCCGGGCACCGTGTCGTCGCCGCGGGCCAGGCCCAGCAGCACGGGCGCGTCGCCGCGCAGCCGCCCGCCGGGCTCGAACACGTACAGCCGCGCCCGGCGCTTGTCCACGATGACGAAGGGCCGCTGCCCCGCGTCGCCGCTGTCCAGCGCCCAATCGGCCACGCGGCGCACGTCGGCCGCGGCGTGGCGGGTGCCGAAATCTGCCTGGGGCGCGGCCGCTGCGGCGCCCAGGCATCCCGCGGTGGCCAGCAGCGCCACCCACTGCCTGCACTGGTTCAAGGCCGATCCTCCTGCTGCTGTGAAAAGCTTCCCCGTGCACGGCAAGGCCGGTTCCCGGGGGGGCGGCAACCAGGTGCGCAGGTGTCGCGGTGCTCCGGCGGTCCGCAGCCCCGGCGGAGTGCCGCCTGCCGGCGGCTGGGCCGTGCCGGTGCTTGCGGCCGGCCGCTTGCCGAAGGAATTACACGGGCGCGGCGGGCGGCTCAGGCCTTTGCCTTGGTGTTGCGCAGCACCACCAGGCGCGACAGGCCGAAGAGGTTGACCGACTGCACGGCCTGCAACTGCCAGTCGTGCACGAGGACGTGCTCCTCGAAGCCGAAGTCGGACCTGAACCCCACCCGCTGCGCCATGGAGCGCACCGCGCGCTCCATCAGCCACCAGAAGCGGCTGCCGCTGAAGTGGTTGACCACCAGGATGGTGCCGCCGGGCCTGCACACGCGGCGCACCTCGGCCACGAGCCGGGCCGGTTGCGGCGTCACCGACAGCACGTAGGGCATGGCCACGCAATCAAAGCTGTCGTCGGGGAAGTCCATGGCCTCGGCGTTCATCAGGTGCAGTGCGATGTCGCGCCCGCGCAGCGCTGCGGCGCGCGTTCGCGCCCGCTCCAGCATCTCGGCCGAAAGGTCCACGCCCACCACGCGGGTGTGCGCGGGATAGCCCGCCAGCGTCAGCCCCGTGCCCACGCCCACTTCCAGCAGCGAGTCGGGCTGCAGCGCGGCGGCCGCGCGCGTCATGGCGCGGCGTCCGGGCTCCAGCACGCGGCCGAAGATCAGGTCGTACAGCGGGGACCAGCGGTCGTAGGCCTGCACCACGCGGTGCGCGGGCATGGGCGCCGGCGCGGCGGCCGCGGCGTCATCGCGGGCGGCGTAGGGGGCGGGCTTGCCGCGCCGTGCGGCCTGGGGCGTGGAGCTCATGGGCAGAACCTCCTGCAGTGGTGGCGCGAGTGTTGGCGGTGAAGGAGCGCTGCTGCAACCGGGGTGCCACCCCTCATGGCAGGCACCGGGCTTGCCGGCCTGCGCAGGTCGGCAATGTCGCCGAGCCCGTTGACAGAGGTAAGCCATGAAGCAGCAAGGCAGCTCCAGCCAGCAGCAAGGCCAGGGCAAGCAGTCGCAGGACAAGCAGCAGGACCAGTCCAGCAGCTCCGGCAGCAAGCAGCAGCAGGGCCAGAAGAGCCCGCAGCACAAGCAGCAGCAGAAGTAAGGCGCGGCCTTTTTCGGCAGTTGGGGTCGACCCCAACTGCCGGCCGCGGCCCGCCGCTCAGGGCTGGCGCGCCGCTCCCAGCGGCCGCCACCAGCCCGTGGCCAGGCTGGTGCCCAGCAGGATCACCACCCCGCCGGCCAGCATGGAGGGCGTCACCGCCTCGTGCAGCACCAGCCCACCCCAGAGCATGGCGAACAGCGGCACCAGGTAGGTCACGGTCGTGGCGTTGGCCGGCCCAACCTGCGCGATGAGCCGGAAGTACATGACGTAGGCCACGGCCGTGCTCAGCACCCCCAGCGCCAGCGCCGCGCCCCAGGCGGTGGCGGACGCCGGCTGCGACGGCCAGGCCAGGGTGGCCGGCACCGCCAGCGCGACGGTGGCCAGCATCTGGCTGCCCGTGGCCAGGGCCAGCGCGGGCACGCCGGTGAGCCAGCGCCGCGTGGCGTTGGCGGCCACGCCGTACATCAGCGTAGCGGCCAGGCAGGCCAGCACGGCCAGGCCCGTGTCCTGCGCGCCGGCCTTGAAGCTGGCCTTGTCCCAGGCCAGGCCCAGCACGCCGGCAAAGCCCAGGGCCAGCCCAAGCATGCGCTGCGCGTCCATGCGCTCGCGAAACCACAGCCACGCCACCAGCGCGCCCCACAGCGGCGTGGTGGCGTTGAAGATGGCCGCCAGCCCGCCGCTGATGGACTGCGCTGCGAAGCTGTAGCAGACGAAAGGCAGCGCGGAATTCAGCAAGCCGACCACCGCCAGCGCCGCCCAGCGCCCGCGGCAGGCGGCCAGCGCCTTGGGCTGCGTGAGCAGCAGCAGCGGCAGCAGCACGGCGCTGGCCACGGCCACGCGCACGGCCGCCAGCGGCGAGGCACCGAAGGCCGGCGCGGCTAGCCGCATGAACAAGAAGGAGCCGCCCCACAGCGCGGCCAGGACGATGAGCTCCAGCCGGTCGCGCCCCTTCATGCCCATGCCCCAGGGGCGCCGGGCGCGGCGGTGGCGCTTTCTGCGGCGCCGGCCGTGCCGGCCGGCGGGGCAAAACGGCCTGTCACCAAAGGAAAATTTGCGGTACGGCTTGCGTGCGGCCGGCGTGGCGGTTGAGCGGGAAACTGCAGGGATTTCATCGCCGGATCATAGGCGGGGCGATCGTTGCGGCTTTCGCGACCGCCGGGGCGCGATCCCGTCCCATGGGCTGGATTGGCGCAACGGCAGGGCGCGGCGGCTGCCTACAATCCCCGGCAGGAGGACATCCATGCAGACTGCCGCTTCCGCGTTCAAGGCTTACGACATCCGTGGCGTCGTCGGCCAGACCATTGACGAGACTTTCGCTGAACACCTGGGCCGCGCCTTCGGCACCGAGGCCGTGGCCGCCGGCGAGCGCGCCGTGGTGGTGGGCCGCGACGGCCGCCTCTCCGGCCCGGGCTTGTCCGCCGCCCTCATGCGCGGCCTGGCCTCGACGGGCCTGGACGTGGTGGACCTGGGCGCCGTGACCACGCCCATGCTCTATTACGTGGCCGCCACGCGCGGCCAGCACGGCTGCCACAGCGGCATCCAGGTCACCGGCAGCCACAACCCCAAGGACTACAACGGCTTCAAGATGGTCCTGGCCGGCCGCGCCATCTATGGCGAGGACATCCAGGGCCTGCGCCGCCGCATGGAGGCCGAGGACTACGCGCAGGGCCAGGGCCGCATCGCGGCCATGGACATCGTCCCCGAGTACACGCACCGCATCACCAGCGACTGCAAGCTCGCGCGCCCCATGAAGATCGTCGTGGACTGCGGCAACGGCATTCCCGGCGCCAGCGCCCCGGCCATCCTGCGCGCCCTGGGCTGCGAGGTGATCGATCTCTACAGCCGCGTGGACGGCGACTTCCCCAACCACCATCCCGATCCCAGCAAGCCGGAAAACCTGGCCGACCTGATCAAGGTGGTCAACGCCACCGAGGCCGAGCTGGGCCTGGCCTTCGACGGCGACGGCGACCGCCTGGGCCTGGTCACCCGCGACGGGCAGATCATCTACCCCGACCGCCAGCTCATGCTGTTCGCGCGCGACATCCTCGCGCGCAACCCCGGCGCGCAGATCATCTACGACGTCAAGTGCAGCCAGCGCCTGACCGAGGTGGTGCGCGAGGCCGGCGGCGTGCCGCTGATGTGGAAGACGGGCCACTCGCTGGTCAAGGCCAAGCTCAAGGAGACGGGTGCGCCCATCGCCGGCGAGATGAGCGGGCACATCTTCTTTGCCGAGCGCTGGTACGGCTTCGACGACGGCATGTACACCGCCGCGCGGCTGCTGGAGATCCTCTCGCGCGAGGCCGACCCCAGCGCCGTGCTCAACGCGCTGCCCACGAGCTTCAACACGCCGGAGCTCAACGTGGCGTGCGAGGAGGGCGAGCCGCACGCGCTCATCGAGAAGCTGCGCGAGACGGCGCAGTTCCCGGGCAGCGAGCTGGTCACCATAGACGGCCTGCGCGCCGACTACGCCGACGGTTTCGGCCTCATCCGCGCCTCCAACACCACGCCGGTGCTGGTGATGCGTTTCGAGGGCCACACCGATGAGGCGCTGCACCGCATCGAGGCCGACTTCATGGCCGCGCTGCGCACCGTGAAGCCCGACGCCCGCATCGCCGCGGCGGCGCACTGAAAGGCGGCGGGGCGTGGAGGCGCTTGCGCGCTCGCTGTACGGGGCGCTGCTGTGGTCGCTCACGCCCGCCTACCTGTTGAAACTGTGGCGGCGAGGGGGCCGCGAGCCGGCCTACCGCGAGCGCTTGGGCGAGCGGCTGGGCCGCTATGAATACCCCGCGCCGCCGCCGCGGCGCCTGGTGTGGGTGCATGCCGTCTCGCTGGGCGAGACGCGCGCCGCGGCGCCGCTGATTGCCGCGCTGCGCGCGCAGCGGCCGGACTTGCGGCTGCTGCTGACCACCAGCACCGCCACCGGCTGGGCCGCGGGCCACGCGCTGCTGCGCGCCGGCGACGTGCACACCTGGCTGCCCTACGACACGCCCGGTGCCGTGCGCCGCTTCCTGCGCCACCACCGCCCGCTCTTGGGCGTGCTCATGGAAACCGAGGTCTGGCCCAACCTGCTGGCCGTGGCCGCGCGCGAGCAGTTGCCCATGGTGCTGGCCAATGCGCGCTTGAGCGCCAAGAGCCTGCGCAAGGGCGAGCGCTTCGCCACGCTCATGCGGCCGGCGGCCGGGCGCTTCCTGCGCGTGCTGGCGCAGACGCAGGACGACGCGCAGCGTTTCCGCGAGATGGGCGCGCCTTTCGTGGAGGTGTGCGGCAACCTGAAATTCGACATCGCCCCGTCGCCTGCGCTGCTGCAGCGCGGGCAGCAGTGGCGCTCGCGCCTGCAGCGCCCCGTGGTGCTGGCCGCCAGCACGCGCGAGAACGAGGAGGCGCCGCTGCTGGCCGCCTGGCGCGAGCTGCCGCAACCGCGGCCGCTGCTGGTGCTGGTGCCGCGCCACCCGCAGCGCTTCGACGAGGTGGCCGCCCTGGTGGAGCAGGCCGGCTTCAGTGGCGTGCGCCGCAGCAGCTGGGGCGAGGGCGAGCCGCCGCAGGAGGCAGCGCTGGCCGACGTCTGGCTGGGCGACTCCATAGGCGAGATGGCGCTGTACTACGCCTGCTCGGACTCCGGGCTTTTGGGCGGCAGCTTCGAGCCCTTGGGCGGGCAGAACCTGATCGAGGCCGCCGCCTGCGGCTGCCCGCTGGTGCTGGGCCCGCACACCTTCAACTTTGCCGAAGCCGCCGAGCTGGCCGTGCAGGCGCGCGCCGCGATGCGCGCGGCCGACATCCGCCAGGGCGTGGTCTATGCCGCCATGCTGGCCGTGGACCCGCAGCGCAACGGCTGGGTGGACCGCGCGCTCACCTTCGCCAGCCGCCACCGCGGGGCGACGGAGCGCATGGCCGAGCGCATCGTTGGGCTGCTGCCGGCGGTGATTTGAAAGCCGGGCGCCAGCCTGGAGCCCGGCCCCGCCAGCTGTCCTCAAGGCGCCGCCAGCATCCCTTCCACCGGCTGTAAATCGCCCGGCTCCAGCAGCCCCGCGGCCTGGCGCAGGCGCAGGGCGCCCACCATCAGGTCGTAGCGCGCCTTGTAGAGGTCGCGCTGCGTGCTGTAGAGCTGGGTTTGGGCGTTGAGCACGTCCAGGTTGACGCGCACGCCCACGCGGTAGCCCAGTTGCGTGGCTTCCAACGCCAAGCGGCTGGAGCTTTCGGCCGCCTCCAGCGCGCCCACCTGCGCGCGCCCGGAGAGCACCGCGCTCCAGAGCTGGCGCGTCTGCAGCGCCACCGTGCGCTGCGCGGCCTCCAAGTCGTTGCGGGCCTTCTCCTCCAGCTTCAGCGTCTCCTCCACGCGGTTCTGTATGGAGTTGCCCGCGTACAGCGGCAGGTTGAGCTGCACGCCCACGCTGCCTGTCTGGGTGGTGCCGTTGGTCGAGGCGTTGCGCACGCCGTCGCCATTGGTGTTGCCGCGGGAGACGGAGCCCACCAGGTCCAGCGTGGGCAGGTGGTTGGCGCGGGCCTTCTCGGTTTCCAGCCTGGCGATCTCCAGCGCCGCCTGCGCGCGCTGCACCTGCGGATGCAGCGTACGGCTGGCTTCCACCCAGTCGTCTATGCCGGCGGGCGCCAGCACGTCGGGCAGCTGTACCGGCTGGCGCAGCGGCAGGGGCTGCACGCCGCTGCGGCCCACGAGCTGGTCCAGCGCGATGCGCTTGGTGCGCAGGTCGTTGTCGGCGGCGATCTCCTGGGCGGTGGCCAGGTCGAAGCGCGCCTGCGCCTCGCGCGTGTCGGTGATGGTGGCCGTGCCCACTTCGAAGTTGCGCTTGGCCGAGGCCAGCTGCTCGGCGATGGCCTGCTTGCTCGCACGCGTGGTGGTGAGCGTGTCCTGCGCGGACAGCACGTCGAAATAGGCCTGCGCCACGCGCACCAGCAAGTCCTGCTCGGCCACCTGCAGCTCGGCCAGCGAGCCCTCCAGGCTGCGGCGCGACTGCTGGACGGTGGCGTCGTTGGCGCGGTTGAACAGGGGCTGGCGCGCGTTGATCGCCACTTGCTTGCTGTTGTTGTCGCGCGAGCTCACGCCGTTGCTGAAAGCCGTGGCCGGGCCCCGGGTGCTGCCGTCGGTGCGCGTGGCGCTGCCGGCGAGGCTCACGTTGGGCCGGTGCAGCGCGTCGCTTTGCGCGGCGCGGTAGGGCGCCGACTCGGCCAGGGCGCGCGCGCTCAGGTAGGCGGCGTCGAATCCGCGCGCGGCCTGGTACAGCTCGGTCAGGCCTTGCGCGTGGGCCGTGCCGGCCAGGGCCAGCAGCCAGACGGCCATGCGGCCGTAAGTCTTGGGAGAAGGCATGGGCGGGATGCGATCGGGTTGGGCGCCGCCGCGGCGGAGGCCCGGGTCGGTGTCGGGGAAGGGGCTCTGGCCGCGCCGCCAGGCGGTACGCGGCGCGCAGGGCGGTCAGTAGCGCGGCAGCGAGCGGTCCATCTCCAGCGACCAGGCGTCTATGCCGCCGATCACGTCCCAGACCTCGTCGAAGCCATGGTGGGCGAGGTAGGCCGCCACGTGCGCGCTGCGCACGCCGTGGTGGCACAGGCAGACGATGGGCGCGTCGTCCGGCAGCTCATTGAGCCGCGAGGTCAGCTCGCCCATGGGGATGTCCAGCGCGCGCGTGCCCGGCAGCCGCAGCGCCGCGCGCTCCAGCTCCCAGGGCTCGCGCACGTCCAGCAGCACGGGCTGCTGCTGGGCATGGGCCTGCAGGAAGTCCTGCAGCTCGGCAACGCGCAGGCGGCGCATGGCAGCGGGCTTTCCCGGCTCAGAACGAGAAGCGGGTGGGTTCGGGGAACTTGAGCAGGCGCGGTGCGACGGTGTCGAACAGCACCACCTCGCCGAACTCGCGCTCGCCGGTGCGGGTGTAGAGCGTGGCGCGCATCATGGGCTCGTTGCCGACGATGGCCACCAGGCGGCCGCCGACCTTGAGCTGCTCCAGCAGCTCCTGCGGCACCGCGGCCACCGAGCCGGAGAGGATGATGGCGTCGAAGGGCGACTCGCCGGCCAGTCCCAGCGCGCCGTTGCCCTGGCGCACGGTGACGTTCATGATGCCGGCGCGCTTGAGGTTGGCCTTGGCCATCTCCACCAGCTCAGGCTCCAGCTCCAGGCTGAAGACCTGCTGCGCGCGGTGCGCCAGCAGCGCAGCCATGTAGCCGGAGCCGGTGCCCACTTCCAGCACCTTCTCGTGGCGCTGGAGCCTGAGGTCCTGCAGCAGCCGCGCCTCGAGCTTGGGCTCGAGCATGCACTGGCCGGCGGCGCCGCCCTGGCGCAGCGGCACCATCATGTCCACGAAGGTCAGGGCCCGCTGCGAGGCGGGCACGAAATCCTCGCGCTTCATCACCGCCAGCAGCGTGAGCACATCCGAATCCAGCACATCCCAGGGGCGGATCTGCTGCTCGATCATGTTGAAGCGGGCTTGTTCGACGTTCATGGTGGTTGTGTGGGTGTTTGCAGCGTGAATCGACGGCCGGGATTCTAGGCGGGCCCCATGTCATGGGGCTTGCGGCGGCCAGCGCAAGGGCGGGCGGGCGCTGCCTAGAATTTCCGCATGAAGCCTTTTCGCCCCCTTGGTCCCTGCCGCCGACGGCTGCTGCTCACCCTCCCGGCGCTGGGCGCTTCGCTGCTGGCCGGTTGTGGCGCGCTTGGGCTGCCCACGGAGCTCACGCTCACGCAGCAGGAGCTCGACGAGCGCCTGGCGCGGCGTTTCCCGCGCACGCAGCGCGTGCTGGAAGTGCTGGATCTCACCCTGAGCGACCCGCGCGTGCGGCTGATGCCGGAAAGCAACCGCCTGGCCTGCGACTTCGCCCTGGGCTTGCGCGAGCGCCTGTTCGACGCCGGCGGCAGCGGGCGCATCGCCTTCGATACCGGGCTGCGCTGGGAGCCCGCGGACGCCTCGCTGCGCCTGGCGCAGGTGGCCGTGCAGCAGCTGGAGCTGCAGGGGCTGCCGGGCGCGCTGCAATCGCAGGCCTCGCGCGCGGGGCGGCTGCTGGCCGAGCAGCTGCTGGAAGGCTTCACCCTGTGGCAGATGCCCGCGGAGCAGCAGCAGCGGCTGCGCCGCGCGGGGCTGGACGTCGGGACCATAGAGGTGCAGCCGCAGGGGCTGGTGGTGCATTTCGCGCGCGGCGCGGCGCGCTGACCGTTGCCGGCGCGACCGTTGCGTGAGCGCCACGGGGGGTAGGTAACATCCCCAGCTTTTGCGCTGAGCGGAGCTGTCTCTTGGACTGGATGCTGCTGTTGAAAGCCGCCGTGATGGGCGTGGTGGAGGGCTTGACCGAATTCCTGCCCATTTCGTCCACGGGACACCTGATCCTGGCGGGCTCGCTGCTGGGTTTCGAAGGCGAGACGGCCAAGGTCTTCGACATCGCCATACAGACCGGCGCGATGTTCGCCGTGATCTGGGAGTACCGGCAGCGGCTGCTGGGCACGGTGCGCGGCCTGGGCCACGACCCGGTGGCGCGGCGCTTTGCGCTGAACGTGCTGGTGGCCTTCATTCCCGCGGTGGTGCTGGGCCTGGCGCTGGGCAAGACCATCAAGGCGCACCTGTTCAAGCCCGTGCCGGTGGCCATGGCCTTCATCGTGGGCGGCCTGCTGATCCTGTGGATAGAGCGCATCCACCGCGCCCGCTACGGCTCGGACGACCCCGAGAAGCCGCGCGCGGCGCGCGTGGAGACGGTGGACCAGATGAGCGGGCTGGATGCGCTGCGGGTGGGCCTGCTGCAGTGCCTGGCGCTGATCCCGGGCACCAGCCGCTCCGGCGCCACCATCATGGGCGCGATGCTGCTGGGCTTCTCGCGCAAGGCGGCCACGGAGTTCAGCTTCTACCTGGGCATCCCGACGCTGATGGGCGCGGGCGCCTACTCGGTGTGGAAGCAGCGCGAGGCGCTGCACGTGGCCGATCTGCCGCTGTTTGCCGTGGGCACGGTGGTGGCCTTCGCCAGCGCGCTGCTGTGCATACGCTGGCTCATCCGTTACGTCTCCAGCCACGACTTCGTGCCCTTCGCCTGGTATCGCCTGGTCTTCGGCGGCATCGTGCTGCTGACGGCCTACACGGGCTGGGTCGACTGGGTGGATTGACCACGGATTCCCACAACGCAAGGAGAGCGCCATGCGCCTGGTGATCGGCAACAAGAACTACTCCTCCTGGTCCATGCGGCCCTGGGTGCTGATGAAGCAGTTGGGCATCCCGTTCGAGGAGGAGAAGCTGCGGCTGGACTTCACCCCGGGCTCGGCCTTCCGCACGCGGCTGGCCGAGGTCTCGCCCGTGGGCAAGGTGCCGGTGCTGCTGGACGGCGATCTGGCCATCTGGGACACGCTGGCCATCACCGAATACCTGGCCGAGAAGCTCACCGACGTGGCCGTGTGGCCGCGCGACGCGAAAGCGCGCGCGCGTGCGCGCTCGCTGTGCGCGGAGATGCACTCCGGCTTCATGTCGCTGCGCAGCAAGTGCCCCATGAACATCGAGGCCAGCCTGCCCGCGGTGGGCGCGCAGCTGATGGCCGGGGACGACGGCGTGCCGCGCGACCTGGCGCGCATCACGGCCATGTGGACCGAGGCGCTGCAGGGCAGCGGCGGGCCCTTTCTCTTCGGCGAGTTCTCGGCGGCCGACGCGTTTTATGCGCCCGTGGTGGCGCGGCTGCGCACCTACGCGCTGCCCGTGCCGCCGCAGGTGGCCGACTACATGGCGCGCGTGTGGTCCGCGCCGGGCGTGGCGGCCTGGGTGGCCGGGGCGCTGGCCGAGCAGGACTGGATCGGCGAGGACGAGCCTTACCGGCCATCCCGCTGAAAGCGCCTCAGCGCTTCTTGAACACCAGGTCCCAGACCCCGTGGCCCAGGCGCAGGCCGCGGGCCTCGAATTTGGTCAGCGGCCGGTACTCGGGGCGGGGCGCGTAGCCCTCGGCCGTGTTGGCCAGGGCCGGCTCGGCCGAGAGCACTTCCAGCATCTGCTCGGCGTAGGGCTGCCAGTCGGTGGCGCAGTGCAGGTAGCCGCCGGGAGCCAGCCGCGTGACCAGCTCGGCCACGAAGGGCGACTGGATCAGGCGGCGCTTGTTGTGCTTCTTCTTGTGCCAGGGGTCGGGGAAGAAGATATGCACGCCCGCCAGCGAGCCGGGCGCGACCATGTGCTGCAGCACCTGCACCGCGTCGTGCTGGACGATGCGCAGATTGGTGAGGCCCTTCTCGCCGATGTGCTTGAGCAGCGCCCCGACGCCGGGCGTGTGGACCTCGACGCCGATGAAATCGTGGTCCGCCAGCGTGGTGGCGATCTGCGCGGTGGCGTCGCCCATGCCGAAGCCGATTTCCAGCACCACGGGCGCCTGGCGGCCGAAGACGGCCGGGTAGTCCAGCGGCTGCGGCTGGTAGGGCAGGACGAAGCGCGGTCCCAGCTCGGCCAGCGCACGCTGCTGGCCCGTGCCCATGCGGCCGGCGCGCAGCACGTAGCTGCGGATGGCGCGGGCGTGCGGCGGCTGGGTGGAGGAGGGCTCCTCGGCGGGAGCGGGAGCGGAGACGTCGTCGGCGGCGTTCATGGCAGGGGGCGGAAAAGCGGATCGGTCCTGGCGCCGGCGCGCGGCCGTTGGTCGGCGCGCGGCGCAAAAGGGGCCGCATTGTGCCGTGGCGCGAAGGCCCCGGCGCCGCGGCGGCCGTGCGGCGCGCTGGCCACAGCCGTGAGGAAGTGGCGTTCGCAGCCCCTATAATCCGGCCTCTCAGAGCGGGCGTCGTATAACGGCCATTACCTTGGCTTCCCAAGCCAATGACGAGGGTTCGACTCCCTTCGCCCGCTCCACACACATCCCCAAGGGCCGCCTCGTGCGGCCCTTGGCGCTTGTGGGGGCCGGGCCCCTTTCGCCACGGACGTACCATGCGGGACTTTGCCTTGCCCGTCCCCCGTGCCCTCCGGAGCCCGCCATGAAGTTGCTGCGCGTGATCACCGTGGCCGTCCCGTCCCCCCAACTGCCCGCCGAGCCCTGGGGCGGCTTCGAATTCCAGCCGTGTGACGACCTGGACGCCGCCCTGGCCGCACTGCAGCAGCAGCCGGCCGATGCGCTGTGGGTTCGCGTGGCCGACACCGCCGCGCTGCATGAGCTGCAGCACTGGAGCGCGCTGTCGGCTGCCGTGGGCGAATGCGCGCTGGTCGCCTCGCTGCCGCAGCCGGCCGATGGCTTGGCGCTGGTGGGTCGCGGCGCGCAGGACCTGCTGCCGCTGCACGCGGGTGCCGGCGACGTGGCCCGCGCGCTGCGCCTGGCCGTGGAGCGCAAGCGTATCGAACGCGCCGCCCGCGGCACCTTTGCCACCGACGTCGCCACCGGGCTGCCCAACCGCGAGCAGCTCATCGAGCACGTCAGCCACCTGCTGGCGCTGCGCGAGCGCGAGCCCGCACCCATGGCGCTGCTGGCCGTGCGCGTGGAAGGCTTTGCCACCGTGCAGGCGCGGCTGGGCGGCGAATCGGCCCCTGTGCTGCGGCGCAAGGTGGCGGTGCGGCTGCGCGCGGGCTTGCGCGCCAGCGACGTGGTGGCGGCCATCGCCCCGGACACTTTTGCCGTGCTGCTGGCCTGGATAGACGCCCCTGGCGACGCGCGCAAGGTCGCCGACAAGTTGCTGGAGACGCTGCAGCGCCCCTTCAGCCTGCAGGGCGAGGCCGTGGCCGTGGGCGTGGCCCTGGGCGTGAGCCTGAGCCCCGGGGACGGCCGCGACGCCGCCGAGCTGCTGCGCCGATCCGTGGCGCTGGCCGCCGCCGCGCCCGCCGTGGGCCGCGCCGGCTACGCCAACTTCAGCGAGCGCGGCGCGCAGCCCGCAGCCAACGACGAGGAATGAGCTCTCCGCGCCGAAAAACAAAAGGGCCGCTGATCGCGGCCCTTGTCCTCTACGGTGCAGGCGTCGGCCGCCTCACCAGAACAGCGCCCACAGCGCGGCGATGATCAGCGCCCACTTGCCCACGTAGTAGGTCGTGCGGCTGCGCTTCTTGAGGTCCTTGGCTTTCTGGCGCAGGGCATAAAAGCCCTTGAAGAAGCGGTTGAAGGCGCCCACGTGCTCGCCGGGCACGTTTTGCGTGGCGGCGGCCGACATGACGTGGCGCGCGAAGAAGCGGTTGAACCAGCGCGCGGGCGCGAACCACAGCGGCCGCTCCACGTCGCAGAACAGGATCACGCGCTGCTGCTGCGTGCCGTTGGCGGCGTGGTGGATGTAGGTCTCGTCGAACATCACCGCCTGGCCGTCGCGCCAGTGGTGGCGCTGGCCGTCCACCTCGATGTAGCAGCCCGGGTCGTTGGGCGTGGCCAGGCCCAGGTGGTAGCGCAGCGAGCCGGCGTAGGGGTCGCGGTGGCGCACCAGTGTCGCGCCCGGCGGCAGCGAGGCGAACATGGCCGCCTTCACCGACGGAATGCCCTTGAGCAGCGCCACCGTGCGCGGGCAGGCGGCTTCGGCCGAGGGCATCTCCTGCCCGTACCAGCTCAGGTAGAAGCGCTTCCAGCCCGTGCGGAAGAAGCTGTTGAAGCCCATGTCGATGTGGCCGTCGGCCGCGCGTATGGCGCCCTGCTCGTTCAGGCGCAGGGCCTCCTCGCGGATGAGCTGCCAGTGGTCCGTGAGCACCTGCATCTCGGGAAACTCGCGCGGGTCTATGAAGGCGCTGCGCGGCGTGCGCGAGAACAGGTACATCAGCGCGTTCACGGGGGCCAGCAGCACCTGGAAGTCCAGCAGCGCGCGGACCATGCCGAAGCGCACGCGGCCGCGGAAGTGCGCGTACAGCGCCGAGGCCACGAAGACGAGCAGCACCCAGTGCCGCGGTTGGAGAGAGAGGTTCATGGGGATGCTTCCCGGTAGCAGCACGCACAACCCGCACGGTCCGCGGGGCGAAGGCGGGCCGGGGCAGGGCGGGCGCGCCGGGGTGCGGCGGCGCCCGCGGGCCTCACGTCACTTGAGGATGTCGCCCAAGCAGAGGTACTTGAGCTCGATGTAGTCGTCCATGCCGTGGTGCGAGCCCTCGCGGCCCAAGCCGGACTGCTTCACGCCGCCGAAGGGCACCTCGGCCGTGGAGATGATGCCGGTGTTGATGCCCACCATGCCGTACTCCAGCGCCTCGCCCACGCGGAAGATGCGGCCGATGTCGCGGCTGTAGAAGTAGCTGGCCAGGCCGAACTCGGTGGCGTTGGCCAGGGCGATGGCCTCGGCCTCGGTGGCAAAGCGCTGCACGGGGGCAACCGGGCCGAAGGTCTCCTCGCGCGTGCACAGCATGTCGCCGGTCACGTCGGCCAGCACGGTGGGAGCGTAGAAGAGGTTGCTCTGCAGGCCCTGCACGCGCGCGCCGCCGCTCACCAGCCGCGCGCCCTTGGCCAGCGCGTCGGCCACGTGGGCCTCGGCCTTCTCCACGGCGGCCGGCTCGATCATGGGGCCCACCTGCACGCCGGGCTCGAAGCCGTTGCCCACCTTGAGCTGGCCCACGCGCTCGGCCAGCTTGGCCACGAAGGCGTCGTACACGCCGTCCTGCACGTACATGCGGTTGGCGCACACGCAGGTCTGGCCGGCGTTGCGGTACTTGCTGGCCAGCGCGCCTTCCACGGCGCTGTCCAGGTCGGCGTCGTCGAAGACGATGAAGGGCGCGTTGCCGCCCAGCTCCAGGCCCAGCTTCTTGATGGTGGGCGCGCACTGCTTCATGAGGATGCGGCCGACCTCGGTGGAGCCGGTGAAGCTGAGGTGGCGCACCACGTCCGAGTCGCACAGCACCTTGCCCACCTCGATGGAGCGCTGCGAGTCGGCCGTGATCACGTTGAGCACGCCCGCGGGCATGCCCGCGCGCTGCGCGAGCTCGGCCACGGCCAGCGCCGACAGCGGTGTGGCCTCGGCGGGCTTGATCACCACGGGGCAGCCCGCGGCCAGGGCCGGCGCGACCTTGCGCGTGATCATGGCGATGGGGAAGTTCCACGGCGTGATGGCCGCGCACACGCCGATGGGCTGCTTGATGACGAGGTAGCGCTTGTTGCCGTCGGTGGTCGGCACGGTCTCGCCATAGACGCGCTTGGCCTCTTCGGCGAACCATTCAATGAAACTGGCGCCGTAGCCCACTTCGCCGCGCGCCTCGGCCAGGGGCTTGCCCTGCTCGGCGGTCATGATGCGGGCCAGGTCCTCGGCGTTCTGCATCAGCAGCTGGTACCAGCGCATGAGGATGGCGCCGCGCTCCTTGGCGGTCTTGGCGCGCCAGGCCGGCCAGGCCTTGTCGGCGGCCTGGAGGGCGGCTTCGGCCTCGCTGCCACCCAGGTTGGGCACCTCGGCCAGCACGCGGCCCGTGGCCGGGTCGCGGACTTCGAAACGGGTTTCGCCTGCGACCCACTGCCCGTTGATGAGGGCGTCGGTCTTGAGCAGGCTGGGGTCCTGGAGGGTGGTCAGGGGAGTGTTGTCGTTCATGTCGGCTGCTTCGTGTGCACGGGACAGGGCCGACATGATAGGCGCGCCCCTGCGGGCGGCCTTGACGCAGCCGAAGCCGGCGAGGTGCCGACCTATAATCGCCGGTTCGTCTAAACACGTGCCGAATCAAGCACTTGGCGACCGCTGCAGCGGCTGTCGCCGGCGCCGGCCGAGGAGGCGGCTTCCCATCCCCACGGGAAGGCCGTCGCAGAGCATGCCTGTCGCGGGCCGCGAGAGCCGCCCGCTGACTCCAGAAAGCACCGGATGAAAGCCGCCGAAATCCGCCAGTCGTTCCTGAAGTTCTTCGAGTCCAAGGGCCACGCCATCGTGGCCTCCAGCCCCGTGGTGCCGGGCGACGACCCCACGCTGCTGTTCACCAACGCGGGGATGAACCAGTTCAAGGACGTGTTCCTGGGCTTCGACAAGCGCCCCTACAGCCGTGCCACCACGGCCCAGAAGTGCATCCGCGCCGGCGGCAAGCACAACGACCTGGACAACGTGGGCTACACCGCGCGGCACCACACCTTCTTCGAGATGCTGGGCAACTTCAGCTTCGGGGACTACTTCAAGCACGACGCCATCCAGTACGCCTGGGAGCTGCTGACCAAGGTGTTCAAGCTGCCGGAAGACAAGCTCTGGGTGACGGTCTACGCCGAGGACGACGAGGCGTTTGAGATCTGGAACAAGACCGTGGGCGTGCCGGCCGAGCGCATCGTGCGCATCGGCGACAACAAGGGCGCGCGCTACGCCTCGGACAACTTCTGGATGATGGGCGACACCGGCCCCTGCGGCCCGTGCACCGAGATCTTCTACGACCACGGCCCCGAGATCGCCGGCGGCCCGCCGGGGTCGCCTGATGAAGACGGCGACCGCTACATCGAGATCTGGAACAACGTGTTCATGCAGTTCAACCGCGACGAAGCGGGCGTGATGCACAAGCTTCCCAAACCCAGCGTCGACACCGGCATGGGCCTGGAGCGCATCGCGGCGGTGCTGCAGCACGTGCACTCCAACTACGAGATCGACCTGTTCGTGAACCTGCTGGCCGCGGCCAAGGGCGCGGTGGACGCGTCCGGTGCCGGCCACTGCGACGCGGCCTCGCCCTCGCTCAAGGTGATTGCCGACCACATCCGCGCCTGCGCCTTCACGGTGGCCGACGGCGTGATCCCCGGCAACGCCGGCCGCGGCTACGTGCTGCGCCGCATCACGCGCCGCGCCATCCGCCACGGCTACAAGCTGGGCGCGCGCACCCCGTTCTTCCACAAGCTCGTGGCCGCGCTGGTCAAGGAGATGGGCGACGCCTACCCCGAACTGCGCCAGAACGAGTCGCGCGTCACCGAGGTGCTCAAGCAGGAGGAGGAGCGCTTCTTCCAGACCATCGCCAACGGCATGGAGATCCTGGAAGCGGCCCTGGCCACGGGCGCGCAGGTGGTGGACGGCGAGACCGCCTTCAAGCTGCACGACACCTACGGCTTCCCGCTGGACCTCACGGCCGACGTGTGCCGCGAGCGCGGCGTGACGGTGGACGAGGCCGGCTTCAACGTCGCCATGAACCGCCAGCGCGAGTTGGCCCGCGCCGCCGGCAAGTTCAAGATGGCCGCCGGCCTGGAGTACAGCGGCTCGGCCACGACCTTCCACGGCTACGACAAGCTGCTGCACGACACCGCCACCGTGGTGGCCGTGTACGTGGACGGCGTGCAGGCCCAGTCCGCCCGCGCCGGCGACGACGCCGTGATCGTGCTGGACCACACCCCCTTCTATGCCGAGAGCGGCGGCCAGGTCGGCGACGCCGGCGAGCTGCGCAACGCCAGCACGCGCGTGGAAGTGGACGACACCATGAAGATCCAGGCCGACGTGTTCGGCCACCACGGCCGCGTCGTCGAGGGCGAGGTGCGCGTGGGCGACGCCTTCAACGCCCGCGTGGACGCCGAGCGGCGCGCGCGCATCATGCGCAACCACAGCGCCACGCACCTGATGCACAAGGCGCTGCGCGAGGTGCTCGGCGGCCACGTGCAGCAAAAGGGCTCGCTGGTGACGCCGGAGCGCACGCGCTTCGACTTCGCGCACACCGCGCCGCTGACGGCCGAGGAAATCCGCCGCGTCGAGGCCATCGTCAACGCCGAAGTCCTGGCCAACGAGGCCACCGACGCCACCGTCATGGCGCTGGAAGACGCGCAAAAGACGGGCGCCATGATGCTGTTCGGCGAGAAGTACGGCGAGCGCGTGCGCGTGCTGCGCATCGGCTCCACGCAGGAGCTGTGCGGCGGCACGCACGTGCAGCGCACGGGCGACATCGGCCTCTTCAAGATCGTGGCCGAAGGCGGCGTGGCCGCCGGCATCCGCCGCGTCGAGGCCGTCACGGGCGAGAACGCGCTGGCCTACGTGCAGTCGCTGGAGACCACGGTCAGCAGCGTGGCCGGCGCCCTGAAGGTGACGCCGGCCGACGTGCCGGCGCGCCTCACGCAAGTGCAGGAGCAGGTGCGCGCGCTGGAGAAGGAAATCGCCGCGCTCAAGGGCAAGCTGGCGTCTTCCCAGGGCGACGAGCTGCTCACCCGCGCCGTGGAGGTAAAGGGCCTGAAGGTGCTGGCCGCCACGCTGGAAGGCGCCGACGCCAAGACCCTGCGCGAGACCATGGACAAGCTCAAGGACAAGCTCAAGAGCGCCGCCATCGTCCTGGCCGCCGTCGAAGGCGCCAAGGTGCAGATCGCCGCGGGCGTGACGGCCGACTCCATCGCCAAGGTCAAGGCCGGCGAGCTGGTGAACTTCGTGGCGCAGCAAGTCGGCGGCAAGGGCGGCGGCAAGCCGGACATGGCCATGGCCGGCGGCACGGACGCCTCCAAGCTGCCCCAGGCCCTGGCCTCGGTGCAGGGCTGGGTGGCCGAGCGGCTGTAAGCCTGCCGGTGGCGCCCAACGTGGCGCCTGAATGGGAAAAGCCCGTCGCGCTGTTGGCCGACGGGCTTTTTGTTGGGTGGTGCGGGCCGTGAGTGGCGACATCTGCGCTCTAACTCGTCATTCCCGCCTTCGCGGGAATGACGATTCGGGGGGCGCTGCCGATCAGCTTTCGGCTGTCACTTGGCCCTCACTTACGCCCCTTGAGCTGCTCGCAAGGGTCCGTCCCGCCGGTGGAATGCAGCGCGGGCAGGGTGCGGTCCGAGGGCAGGGTGTCGCCGGGGAACTGGCCGAACATGGTCACGAACAAGTCGTCGGCCTTGAAGCCGAGCTGCTGCAGGTGCAGCGGCACGCCGCGGTCGCGCGCGGCGTGTTGCGCGCCGGAGAGCAGCAGCACCTGACGGCCTGGGCCCGCGCTCTCCACGGCCTGCGCCACGGTGCGCGCCATGCTCTGGTCGCGCGCGAGCTGTATGCGCAACATGCCGCCCTCGTGCTCGGCCGGCAGCAGCCCGCAGTGGCCCTCGCGTATGGCGGTTTTCAATTCGTCGTTGATGGCCGGGGGCAGCAGCCGGTCCAGAGACTCGTTCTGCATGGCCTCGCGCATGTCGCGCCGCGGCAGGTTGCCGCCCAGCACCGGCACCTCGGCGCGCACGGCTGACATCACCACGTCCTTATAGGTATCCCAGGGCCAGGCGGCGGCGCTCCAGCGCAGGGCATCCTTGACGGCGGCCTCGTCGGCCGCGGCGGGCAACCGCGCCGTGCTGGCGCCGCTCTCGGCCATCTCCAGTACCACGGCGGCCAGCCGCCGCTGCTGCGCCAGCTCGCGCACCGCCTGCGCCACCTGCCGCTGCTGGTCGGCCTGGTCGTGCTGCTCGCCGTAGAGCAGCACGCGCGGCGCGGCCGGCGGCACGGCGGCCCGCGCACAGGGCAGCAGCAAGCCCAGGGAGAGCAACAGCGGGAACAGGCGCGGCAGCGGTTTCATGCAGGAACCCTCTCCAGGCAGAGCAACGGTGGGGCGCCAGGCGACGGCCCCAAGGTCCAGCATAGCGAGCCACGGGCCTGGACATGGCCGCGCGCAAGCCCCTGATAGAGTGCGCGCCTTATGAAGGAACCCCCCGATCTCGCCGGCCGGCACCTGGTGCTCGGCCTCTCCGGCGGCATCGCCTGCTACAAGTCCGCCGAGCTGGTGCGCGAGCTCATGCGCGCCGGCGCCACGGTGCAGGTGGTGATGACGCCCGCGGCCGAACAGTTCATCACCGCCGTGACGATGCAGGCCCTCTCCGGCCGCCCCGTGGTGCGCAGCCAGTGGGACGAGCGCGAGCACAACGCGATGGCCCACATCAACCTGAGCCGCGCGGCCGACGCCATCCTCATCGCCCCGGCCAGCGCCGACCTCATCGCGCAGCTCGCCCAGGGCCGCGCCGACGAGCTGCTGAGCCTGCTATGCCTGGCCCGCCCCTTTGCCTCCGGCCACGAGCGCGTGCCGCTGCTGCTGGCCCCGGCCATGAACCGCGAGATGTGGGCCCACCCGGCCACGCAGCGCAACGTCGCCCAAGTGGTGGCCGACGGCGCCCTGCTGCTGGGCCCGGGCCACGGCGACCAGGCCTGCGGCGAAGTGGGCGACGGCCGCATGCTGGAGGCCGTTGAGCTGCGCGACGCCGTCATCGGCTTCTTCCAGCCCAAGGTCTTGCAAGGCAAGAAGCTCCTGATCACCGCCGGGCCGACCTTCGAGCCCATCGACCCGGTGCGGGGCTTGACCAATCTCTCCAGCGGCAAGATGGGCTTTGCCATCGCCCGCGCCGCGCAGGAGGCGGGGGCTGAAGTCACGCTCGTGGCCGGCCCCGTGCACCTGGACACGCCCGCCGGGGTGCGCCGCATCGACGTGCGCACGGCGCGGCAGATGTTCGACGCGGTGCTGCCGCTGGCCCCCGAGCACGACGTGTTCGTGGCCACTGCCGCGGTGGCCGACTGGCGCCCGGCCGACGTGTCGGACGCCAAGATCAAGAAGGCCCCGGGCCGCGACGTGCCGGTGCTGGAGCTCGTCGAGAACCCCGACATCCTGGCCGCGGTGGCGCGGCTGGCGCGCAGGCCTTACTGCGTGGGCTTTGCCGCCGAGAGCCACGACCTGGCCAGACACGCGCGGGAAAAACTTCAGCGAAAGAATGTGCCCCTGGTGGTGGGCAACCTGGGCCCCGCCACCTTCGGCCGCGACGACAACGCGCTGCTGCTGGTGGACGCCCAGGGTGAGCGCGAAGTGCCCTGCGCGTCCAAGCGGGCGCTTTCGCGCGTGCTGGTACAGGAAATTGCGCAGCGGCTGGCCAGCCGAAGCTGAAGACACCCGGCCAACTCCCAACTCCCACAACACATCGTCATGCCCGCGCAGGCGGGCATCCACCCTTGCCGTGATGCCGCCAAGGCTGCGTCACGCGGCTCGTGGATGCCCGCGTGCGCGGGCATGACGGTTCCTTTTTCAACCGGAACCCTGCATGACCACCATAGACCTGAAAATCCTCGACCCCCGCGTCGCCGAGCGCTGGGACGAACTGGCTCCCCGCTACGCCACCCCCGGCAGCGCCGGGCTGGACCTGCGCGCCTGCCTGGACGTGCCGCTGGTGCTGCAGCCCGGCGACGCGGCGCTCATCCCCACGGGCATCGCCATCCACATCGGCGACCCCGGCCTGGCCGCCATGCTGCTGCCGCGCTCGGGCCTGGGCCACAAGCACGGCCTGGTGCTGGGCAATCTCGTGGGCCTCATCGATGCCGACTACCAGGGCCCGCTCATGGTGAGCTGCTGGAACCGCGGCAAGGAGCCCTTCACCGTGCAGCCGCTGGAGCGCATCGCGCAAATGATCATCGTCCCCGTGGTGCAGGCCCAATTCCGCCGCGTGCAGGAGTTCGGCGATTCGCAGCGCGGCGAAGGCGGCTTCGGTTCCACCGGCCGGAACTGAACCTGCTTTGCTTATGCGCCTAAGCGTTTGCCCCGGGCACGCGGCGCATCAAGATGGCGCCCCGCTGGCCGATCAATAAACCCTTGGCCGCTGCGGGCTGGCGACTTGCCGACAGACCCGCGAACCGGCAATTTCTTCCTTTCGACGGACCACAGCGATCCATGTCCAAGCCCAAAGCGGCTGCCCTGGCGGCGGTCCTCATCGTGGCCGGCCTCTCCGGCGCCTGGTGGTTCAACGGCCGCAAGGAGGCCGCGCCCGCGGGCGGCGGCGCATCGGCGGCGGCCTCTCCCGCCAGCGGCGCGGCGTCCGGCGCCGGCGGCGCGCCGGTGAGCGTCACCAGCGTGGTGGCGCAGCAGCGCGACGTGCCGGTGCTGCTGCAGGCGCCCGGCACCGTCACGGCGCTGCGCAGCGTGGAAGTGAAGCCGCAGGTGGCCAGCCAGGTGACGCAGGTGCACGTGCGCGAGGGCCAGAACGTCAGGCGCGGCGAGCTGCTGTTCACGCTGGACGCGCGCAACGACGAGGCCAACGTCGCCCGCGCGCAGGCGCAACTGCTGCGCGACCAGGCCACCGCCGCCGACGCCCAGCGCCAGCTCGCCCGCAGCCGCGAGCTGCTGGCGCAGAACTTCGTGTCGCAGGGCGCGGTGGACACGGCGCAGGCGCAGGCCGAGGCGCAGGCCGCCGTGGTGGCCGCGGACCGCGCCGCGCTGGATGCCGCCAAGGTGGCGCTGTCCTACAGCCGCATCACGGCGCCGGGGGACGGGCGCATCGGCACCGTGAACGTCTATCCCGGCACCAGCGTCTCGCCCACGGGCGCGGCGCTGCTCACGCTCACGCAGATCGACCCCATCGCCGTGGCCTTCAACCTGCCGCAGCGCGAGCTGCCCGCGCTGCTGGAGCTCATGGGCCAGGGCGGCGGCCAGGTGCAGGCCGTGCTGCCGGAAGGCCGCAAGCCCCGCACCGGAAAACTCCAGTTCGTGGACAACGCGGTGGACCTGGCGTCGGGCACGGTGCGCGTGAAGGCCCAGTTCGACAACGCCGACCAGTCGCTGTGGCCCGGCGCCTTCGTGGACGTGAGCCTGACCGTGCGCACGCTGCGCGGCGCGGTGGTGGTGCCGCAGGCGGCCGTCATCCAGGGCCCGCGCGGAACGACCCTCTTCGTGATCGAGGGCAACAAAGCCGCGGCGCGGCCCGTCACGGTGACTTACGCCGCTGGCAACGACGCGGTGGTGGACGGTGTGCGCGCGGGTGAACGCGTGGTGGTGGACGGCAAGCAGAACCTGCGCCCCGGTGCCCCGGTGGTCGAGCGCGGCGCGGGGGCCCCCGCGGGCCGCGGCGGCGAAGGCCACGGCGGGCAGGGC
>NZ_JAXOJX010000037.1:0-78837 GCF_034427735.1 Azohydromonas lata | reverse complement strand
AGTCGGTAGAGCGACGGACTGTTAATCCGCAGGTCCCTGGTTCGAGCCCAGGTCGGGGAGCCAGATTCGAAAAAATGCCCGCGCCAGCGGGCATTTTTTCTGGATGACCCGGCGGCGGCCTTCTCGTGCCGTGCCGGGTGAGCCGACGAAGTGTCGGTGCCGACAGGGGTGTCCAAAAGGCGCCCGCGGCGCGGTTACACTAGCGGTTTCGGTCCGACGCGGGTGCTTAGCTCAGTTGGTAGAGCGGCGCCCTTACAAGGCGTAGGTCGGGGGTTCGAACCCCTCAGCACCCACCACCCCGCGGCGGCTCAAGGGCCGGCACAGCAGATGGCACAAAGGCGAACCGTGGTTCGCCTTTGTCGTATCCGGGGATGCGTTTTTGCTGTGCCGCGATCCCAGGACCCAGGTCGAGGAACCCATGTTCGATTTCGTTCGCACCCACACCCGGCTGCTGCAGTTTCTGCTGGTGCTGCTGGTCTTTCCGTCCTTCGTCTTCTTCGGCGTGCAGGGTTACAGCCGTTTCACCGAGGGCGCCAATGCCACGGTGGCGGAAGTGGATGGCCATGCCATCACGCAGCAGCAGTGGGACGCGGCGCACCAGCAGCAGGCCGAGCGCATGCGCCGCCAGATGCCGGGCGTGGACGCCAAGCTGCTGGACTCGCCGCAGTTCAAGCGCGAGACGCTAGACCAGCTCGTTCGCGAACGCGTGCTGCTGGCCGCGGCCGAGAAGCAGCACCTGGCGGTCAGTGACGAGCGGCTCAAGCGCCTGTTCATCAACGACCCGCAGTACGCCTTCCTGCGCAAGCCGGACAACTCCATCAACACCGACATGCTTGCCGCCCAGGGCATGTCGTCGGCGGAGTTCGCCGAGCGGCTGCGCCGCGACCTCACGCTGCGCCAGGTGCTCGACGGCGTGATGGCCACCGGCCCCGCCATGCCGGCGGCGCAGAAGGTGGCGCTGGACGCCTTGTTGCAGCAGCGACAGGTGCAGGTGCAACGGTTCACCGCCGCCGACTACGCCTCGCGCGTGAGCCCGACGGATGCCGAGCTCAAGGCGTACTACGACGGCCACCAGGCGCTGTTCACGGCGCCGGAGCAGGCCAGCATCGAATACGTGGTGCTGGACGTGGCCGCGCTGCAGCAGGACGTGAGCGTGAGCGAAGACGACCTGCGCAAGTATTACGACGAGAACGCCGCGCGCTACACCAGCGCCGAGGAGCGCCGCGCCAGCCACATCCTCATCGCCTCCGACAAGGACCAGCCCGCCGCCGAGCGCGCCAAGGCCAAGGCCAAGGCCGAGGCGCTGCTGGCCGAGCTGCGTAAGAACTCGGCGAGCTTTGCCGACGTGGCCAAGAAGGAGTCGCAGGACCCCGGTTCCGCCCAAAAGGGCGGCGACCTGGACTTCTTCGCCCGCGGCGCCATGGTCAAGCCCTTCGAGGATGCGGCCTTCGCCATGAAGCCCGGCGAGATCAGCAACGTGGTCGAGAGCGATTTCGGTTACCACATCATCCGCCTGGATGCCGTGCGCGGCGGCGAGAAGAAGCCGTTTGACGCCGTGCGCCCCGAGATCGAAGCCGAGGTCAAGAAGCAGCTGGCCCAGCGCCGCTATACCGAGGCGGCCGAGCAGTTCACCAACACGGTGTACGAACAGTCGGACTCGCTGCAGCCCGTCGTCGACAAGCTCAAGCTCAAGAAGCAGGCCGCCACCGTGCAGCGCACGCCCGCCCCGGCGGCCACGGGCGCGCTGGCATCGCCCAAGCTGCTGGAAGCCATCTTCTCCAACGACGTGCTGCGCAACAAGCGCAACACCGAGGCGGTTGAAATCGGCGCCAACCAGCTCGCCTCGGCGCGCGTGGTGCAGTACCAGCCGGAGCGCACGCGTCCCTTCGAGGAAGTGCAGTTGCAGGTGCGCGAGCGTGTGGTGGCCGAGCAGGCGCTGGCGCTGGCGCGCAAGGACGGCGAAAAGCGCCTGGCGCAGCTGAAGGAGGGTGGCGATGCCGCTGCCGCGTCGCTGCCCGCGGCGGTCACCGTGTCGCGCCTGGAGCGTGGCGACCTCTCGCCCGCGGCCCTGGAGGCCGTGCTGCGTGCCGATGCGAGCAAACTGCCCGCGCTGCTGGGTGCCGAGACGCCGCAGGGCTACGTGGTCGCGCGTTTGCTCAAGGTCGAGCCGCCCAAGGAGTCGCCGCAGCTTGCCGCCCTGCAAGGCCAGTACGCGCAGGCCTGGGCCGCTGCCGAAGGCCGTGCCTATTACGAGGCGCTGAAGAAGCGTTTCGACGTCAAGATCAAGGCACCTGCTGTGGCCGCGGTGCCGGCCGAAGGTGCGGCTTCAACAAATTCGCGCTGAGGGCTTGCACAGCTTCAAAAAAGCGTATTACAATCACGTTCTCCAACGACGGTGGCTGTAGCTCAGTTGGTAGAGTCCCAGATTGTGATTCTGGTCGTCGTGGGTTCGAGTCCCATCAGCCACCCCAAAACCTAGGCAGCCATGCCGAGCGCAAAGCCTCCCTCGCGGAGGCTTTGTCGTTTCTGGGTGCCGTCCTGCACAGGACATAGGCCTTTTGCTGCTTTGCATGCTCCGCATACCGGGGCGTGCGCTCCGTGCTTCCTCTACGGACATGCCCGAATGTCACATTTAGTGACGTTTGCAATACAACACCACATGTCGGGAAAAGAGACGGGGAGGGGAGCGGAAGATGGACGTCCTGCTGGCACACCAGCGGGCGGTCGAGGCGCACTCGAAGTACATCCGCAGTTCCTTTCAGACCCTCGATCCCCAGTTCCTGGCCGCGCTTGAGCCCCAGCTCGCGCCGGACCGCCTCGCGCCCCCGCCCTGGTTGCGCGTGGAACCATCGTTCGAGCCCGCCGGCACGGCGGCCTCTCTCGCGGCGCAGGGTGTCCTCCATGCGGACCTGGACGCGCTGCTGCAAGGCCGGCCCATGCACCGCCACGAGCTGGAAGCCGCCCGCCGCGTCGCCGCCGGCCAGGACGTCGTCTGCGCCGTCGAACCCAGCCTCGCCCCCGCCGAGCCCGGCCTGGCCGCTGTCCTCAACGCGCTGCTTGGCGACCCCGGCCCGCGCGCGCCGCGCGCCCTCATCGTTTGCGCCACATCCCGCAGCCTGCAGGCCCATGCCGATGCGCTCTACCGCTGCGCCCGCAACCACCAGGCGGCGCGGGGAGGGCGTTTCCCCCTGGAGCTTGCCTGCCTGGACGGCCAGGCCCGCATCGAGGGCGATGCCGACCTGCTGCTGGCCACGCCCGTGGCGCTGGACCGCCTGCTGCTGGGCGAAGGCGGCTCCGCCTTGCGCGAGCGCCTCCTGGCACAGCTCCACTGCCTGCTGGTTCCGGCGCTGCACGGCTGGCGCGGGCGGGCCGGCGCCGATGCGGCGCTGCTGCTGCGCCGCCTGCAGGCGCAGTGCGCGCGCAGGCTCACCTGCATCGCCACCTGCGCGCCCTGGGCGCCGGACGCGCCCGCCGGGCAGCGCCAGGCCGACCTCGCCCAAGCCGCCGCCACGCTGTTGGGCCGCCCCTTCACGGCGGCGCAGGTGGTGCTGGAATCGTTCGCCCGCGTGACGGCGCCCATGGGCCACGCGCCTGCAGCCGCGGCCTTGCACGAAGCCGCCACTGCCGTCGCCGCCGGCGTCCCCGGCGGAGGTCACCGCGACGAGCTGCTCTCGTCGCCCCTGGCCCAATGGCTGGAGCGGCACCTCGCGCTGCGTTGCGCCGGCAACCGCCTGGAGCGCGGCCCGGCCCGCCCGTGGGCCGACGTGGTGCGTCAACTCGCCGCTGATGCGCAAGTGGACGCCGCCACCGCCACCCGTGCCCTGCGCGGCCTGCTGCAGTGGCTGGGCCGCGTCAACAACGCGGCGCCGGCCGGTCCGTCGCCGCTGCCTGCGCTGCCTTTCCGGCTGCACCAGGCGCTGCCGTACCCCGGCCCCGTCCACGCCACGCTGGACCAGGACGGCCGCCGCGTCGCCACCCTGCAGCCCGCGCAGGCCACGGACGACGGCCGGCCGCTGTTTCCCATGGCCTTCAGCCGCACCGGCGCCGGCCACGGCTTCTACTGCGTCAGCCGTGTCGGCGAGCGGCTGCTGCCCCGCGCCTTCAACGCCGTGGGCGAGGGCGAGGACGGCTACCTCCTGCCCGGCGAACACGCCTGGCCTGCGGGCGCGGCGGCGGCTTTCCTGCCCGCCGGCTGGCTGCAGCGCGACCGCAGCGGGCCTCATCCCCAGGTGCAGCGCTGGTTCCCTCAGCGGCTGTCCTTCGACGCCCTGGGCCGCTGCGGCGACACCACCGCGCTGCCGTGGCAGGGCTGGTTCATGGCCGCGCCGCTGCTGTTCGATCCGGCCGCCCGCACCGCCTTCAACCCCGCCATGCCGGAGGACGACAAGCTGCTCGCCGGGCTCCCTCCAGCGCCGCAGCCTGCGGCCACGGCCGCGTGCGGCGCTCTCGTGCTCGGCGAATGCGGCGGCGGCGGCCCAACCGGCGACGTGCCGGGCGCCGAGCCCGTGCGTGCGCCCCGCATGGACCTGCTCGCCCCGGACGGCCTGCATGCGCACCTGCGCGCCCTGGCCCTGTCCGCGCTGGATATCCCCTGGATTGCCGGTCCCGTCACCGCGCTGGTGAACGAATCCCGGCGCGAGCTGCCCTTGCGCGACGCGGTGCGTGCCGGCCTGCGCCTGGACGCCGCCACCCGCGCCAGCGTGCACGCCGCCGCCCACCGCGCCCTGCCGGCACTGCCGCCCGCGCCCGGCGACGACCTGGACGCCCTGGCCGACCGCCTGGACGAAGCGCTCAACGCCTGGCGCACTCTCTACCGCGCCGCCCGCGCCGACCTGGAGCGTGCCACCCAGGCACTGCAAGGCGGCCTGCTGCGCCGCGACGGCGCCGCCTGGCGTCGCCATGAACGCCACCGCGGCCAGGCCCAGCGCCTGTTGGGCCTGCTGCGCGGCGAGGGCGACGGCGGCCTGGACGCCCTGCGCCTGCTCGCTGAACAAGGCTTCATACCGGCCCACCACCACCCGCGCCGGCCGCTGCGCCTGTTCGTCCCCACGCCGGACGGGCAGGGCAGCCTGCTGCGCGCACCGCGCGCGCAGGCGCTGCGCGACTTCGGCCCGCTGCAGCGCCTGCGCCACCAGGGTGTCGACTACCGCGTACGCCGCATCCTGGCGGCCCACACCGCCGCGGCGCTGACGCGGGCGCGGCTGGCACGCCCAAGCGGCGGCTGGCTGGCCGGCGAACAGGCGCTGGACGAACTGTGCCCGCTCACCGGCGCGGCATTGCCGCAGGCCGACTGGGAGCGCCTGGGGGACCTGCTGGCCCTGGGCGACGGCGTGGCCGAGGTGGCGGAGGCCGTATCGCTTGCGCAGGCCCAAGCCGCGCGCGGCCTGCGCATCAGCACCGCCCTGGCCCTGCCGGACGCCGCCGCCGCGGCGCGAGACCCGCGCGCCACCCTCAGCGCCGACGGGCAAGCGCTGCTGCACCTGCGCTACTTGCAGTCGGCCCGCATCGTCCAGTTCGCACGCCACTGGCACGGCGCGCCGGAAGCGGGCTTCCCGCTGGATCTCGCCGGCGGCCAGTGGCTGGCCGAGCTGCCGGCACCGTCCTCATCGCCGCCGCAGGCCCAGGCCGCCGGCCTGCGCCGCCGTGTGATGCCCTGGACGGCCCATCCCGCCGACGCCTTGCTGCTCACGCCCGCCCAAGCGCTTGGGCTGGACCGTGACACCCTGGCGGCGATGGCGCGGCTGCTGCCCCGTGCCGCCGAGCAGCATTTCGGCCTGCACCCCGGCGAGCTGGACGGCGTGCTCTTGGGCGAAGGCCCAACGCCCGCGCTGCTTCTGCACGAAGCGGGCGAGGGCGGTCTGGACGTGCTGCGCGTGCTGCTGGCGTCGCCGCGGGCCTTGCCCGGCGTGATGGCGCAGGCCCGCCGCCTGCGCCATCACGAGGCCGCGCCCGCGCTGCACACCGCGCTTCAAACCGCCCTGTTACGCCTGGCCGCCGCCTCGCTGGAGCTGTTCCTGTCCACGCCGCGAGACGACTACGACGCCCGCCATGCCCAACTGCTGCGCCAACTGCCGCCGCAGGCCACCGCCGCGCGGCGCCTGTTGAGCTTCCTGCACGCCCAGGGCCTGCGCCTGCCGGATGCCGTGCGCCGCACCGTGCAGGGCCTCTACGTCCAGCCGGACTTCTACTTCAAGCCGCGCTGCTGGGTGTTCTGCATCGACCCGCTGTCATTGAGCGAGGGCGAAGCCGGCCGCGAAGCGCTGCTGGACCGCGGCGACGAGGTCTGGACCTGGGCCGCCGACGAGGATTTGTCCGCCTGCGTCGCCCGGCGTCCCGACCTGTTCCGGCGCGAGCGGTGAGCACGGCCACCGCCTGGCCGGCGGGCAGCCTGGTCACGCACCGCGGGCGCGACTGGGTCGTCCTGCCCAGCAGCGACCCCGAACTGCTGCTCCTGCAGCCCTTGGGCGGCGGCGAGGACGAGATCACCGGCGTCTGGCTGCCGTTGGGCGAGACGCCGCCGCGCGCCGTCCGCTTCGAGCCGCCCTCGGCCGCCGACTTGGGCGACTTCGCCACCGCGCGGCTGCTGCACGACGCCGCGCGGCTGGCGCTGCGCCACGCCGCCGGGCCTTTCCGCTGCCTGGGGAAACTGTCCTTCCGCCCGCGCGCCTACCAACTCGTCCCGCTGGCCCTGGCGCTGCGCCAACCCAGGGCGCGGCTGCTCATCGCCGACGACGTGGGCGTGGGCAAGACCGTCGAAGCCCTGCTGATCGCCCGCGAGCTGCTGGAGCGCCGCCTCATCCGGCGCTTTGCCGTGCTGTGCCTGCCGCACCTGTGCGAGCAGTGGCAGGCCGAGCTGCGCGCCAAGCTGGACATCGAGGCCGTCGTCCTGCGCAGCGGCACGCAGGCGCGGCTGGACCGCCAGGTCAGCGGCGACACCAGCGTCTACGAGCACTTTCCCTTTCAGGTCGTGAGCCTGGACTTCATCAAGTCCGACGCGCGGCGCGAGGTGTTTGCCGCCCAAGCGCCGGAGCTGGTCATCGTGGACGAGGCCCACGCCTGCGCCCGCCCCGCCGGTGCCGCGCCCGCGCAGCAGCAGCGCCACCACCTCGTGGCCCGCATCGCGGCGCGGGGTGAGCACCTGCTGCTGCTCAGCGCCACGCCGCACAGCGGCAAGGCCGAGGAATTCGGCTCGCTGCTTGGGCTGCTGCGCCCCGGGTGGGAGCGGCTCGACCTGCCCACCGCCACCGCGGCGCAGCGCGCCGAGCTGGCCGGCCACCTCGTGCAGCGCCGCCGCGCCGACGTGCGCCACTGGCTCGGCGAGGACACGCCTTTTCCCGAGCGCGAGGCGTGCGAGCTGCGCTACGCGCTGTCGCCCGCGTATCTCGCCTTGTTCCACCGGCTGCTGGCCTTCACGCGCGGCCTGGTGGCGCCGGGCGCCTGCGGGCAGGCCAGCGGCCGCGCACGCTTCTGGGCGGCGCTGGGCCTGCTGCGCGGCGCCATGTCCAGCCCGGCCGCGGGCCTGGCCATGCTTCGCAAACGCCTGTCCAGGCTGGACGAAGCGCCGTCGCAGGCCGCCGCCACGGCCCACGCCATCCCCGAGGACGACCTCTTCTTCGCCACCGTGGCCGACGCCGGCCAGGGCCCCGAGCGCGAGGTCGCCGGCTCCGCCAGCCTGCAGTGCGCGCCGTGGACGCACACCCAGCGCCGCCACCTGCGCGAGCTGGCCCAAGCGCTGCAGCCCCTGGCCGGCGTGCAGGCCGACCACAAGCTGGCCGCCACGGCCGCCCAGCTCCTGGCCTGGCTGCGCGGGCCCGCGCCGTTGGGCGTGGTGGTGTTCTGCCGCTACCTGGAGACGGCCCGCTACTTGGGCGAGCACCTGGCGCCGCTGCTGCAGGCCGACCTCCCGCGGCTGGCGCTGGAAGTCGTCACCAGCGAGCTGGCCGACGAGCAGCGCCGCCAGCGCATCGCCACCCTGGGCCGCGCGCGGCGCCGCGTGCTGGTGGCCACCGACTGCCTGAGCGAAGGCGTCAACCTGCAGGAGCACTTCTCGGCCGTGCTGCACTACGACCTGCCGTGGAACCCCAACCGGCTGGAGCAGCGCGAGGGCCGCGTGGACCGCTTCGGCCAGCCCGCGGCCACCGTGTCCACCTGCCTGCTCTACGGGGCGGACAACCCCATGGACGGCGTCGTCCTGGACGTGCTGCTGCGCAAGGTGCGCGAGATCCACCGCGCCACCGGGCTGCACGTGCCGTTCCCCGAGGACTCCGGCGCCGTGGCCGACACCATCGCCCGCGCGCTGCTGCTGGACCCGCAGCGGGGCCTGAGCACGCGCCAGGGCGCACAGGGCCTGCTGTTCGACTTCAGCGACGACGCGGCCGGTGCCGCGGCGCTGCGCGCCGTGGACCGGGAGCTGGATGAGGCCGTGGCCCAGGGCCAGGCCGCGCGCGACGCCCTGGCCGCCCACGCCCTGCGGCCCGCCGACATCGAGGCGGACTTGCGCGAGGTCGACGAAGCCTTGGGCGACCCGCCCGCCGTGCAGCGTTTCATCCTGCGCGCGCTCGCGGATCTGTTGGGCGTGCACGTGGCGGCCCAGGGCGCGGGCTGGCGCGTGGGCACAGCGCACCTGCCGCCGACGCTGCGCGAAGCGCTGCCGGGTGCCGACAGCGCCGAGGCCGTGTCCGTGAGCTTCCATTCGCCCACGCCGGCCGGCTTTGCCTACCTTGGTCGAAATCACTCCTTCGTCGAGCGGCTGTGCCGCCTCGTGCTGGACAACACCCTGGCCCGCCAGGGCCCGCGCGCCGCGCGCGCAGCCGTCATGCGCACGCCGGCCGTGGCGGTGAAAACCACCTTGCTGCTGCTGCGTTGCCGCACCGTGCTGGCCGTGGAGCAGGGCGGCCAGCAACTCGTGGCCGAGGAGATGCTGCTGTGGGGCTGGCGCGGCGCCGCGTCGCGCGGGGAACTGCTGAACACGGCCCAGGCGCGGGTGCTGCTGGAGAGCGCGGGCGCGGCGTCGGACCTCTCGCCCCAGGCACGCGCCGCTTTCCTGGACCACGAGCTGTGCCAGCTCCCGCGCCAGGCGGAGGCCCTGGCCGCGTTGGGCGAGGCCCGCGCCGGCCATCTGGTGTCGGCCCACGAGCGCTTCGGTGCCCTGGTGCAGGCGCAGCGCTGCCGCGTGCTGCGCCCGCTGCTGCCCATGGACGTGCTGGGCGTGTACGTGCTGCTGCCGCAGGGGCCGACATGAGCTTCGCCAGCCTGCGCATCGAAGGCGGCCTGCTGTCGGCCGAGCTGCTGGACCGGTTGGAAGCGCTGCCCGGCCAACGTCCGGCCGATTTCGGCCTGCCGGCCCACGTGAGCGTGAAGGACGAGATCGCCCGCGCCTGGGTCCAGGCCCAGGCCCTGTGGCGCGGCTTCCAGCGCCGCTTGGCCGCGTTGCCCGCCGGTGCGGCGGCCACCCGCGAGACGCGCCAGCACTGGGTGCTGCCGCTGCTTGGGCTGCTGGGCTGGCGGCTGGAATTCCAGCCGCAGGGCGTGGAGCTGGACGGGCGGCACTTTGCGCTGTCGCACCGAGACGCCGCCACCGGGGTCGTGGTGCATGTGCTGGGCTGGCACGAGGCGGCGGGGCTGGACCGCCGCCCCGGCAAGGCCGGCACGGCGTCCGTCAACGCCTCCCGCAGCCTGTCCGGTGGTCGGTCCGCACGCCCGGCGGCTGGATCGGCCACCGCCACCCCGCGCCTCTCGGCCCATGCCCTGGTGCAGGACTACCTTCACCAGAGCGACACCCTGTACGCCCTGGTCAGCAACGGCCGCGTGCTGCGGCTGCTGCGCGACAGTACCCGGCTGGCGCAGCTCTGCTGCGTGGAGTTCGACCTGGAGTGCCTCTTCAGCGAAGCGCTTTTCGCCGACTTCGCGCTGCTGGTGCGGCTGCTGCACGTGAGCCGCTTCCCGGCGCGCTCCGACGCCGCCGCGGCGTGCTGGCTGGAGCGCTGGCACCAGGACTCGCTGGAGGCCGACTCCCGCATACGCGCCGGCCTGGCCCGCGCCGTGGAGCAGGCTTTGCTGGCCCTGGCCAACGGTTTCATTCGCCACCCGGCCAACGGCGCACTGCAGCGGGTGCTGGAAGGCGGGGGCACCAACCAAGCCTCAGAGGCCGCCACCGACGCCGATGCCGACGTTCGCGCCGACGCCTATTTCGGCGCGCTGCTGCGGCTGATCTACCGGCTGCTGTTCCTGCTGGTGGTGGAGGAGCGCGGCCTGGTCTTTCCCGCGGGCGCGCCGGCCCAAGGGCGGGCGCTGTACGAGTGCTGCTACGGCCTGCAGCGGCTGCGCCGGCTGGCCGAGCGGCCGCCGCCGGGCAGCGAGCGCCATGGCGACCTGTGGCCCGCGCTGCTGTTCACCTTTTCCCTGTTCGAGGCCGGTGGGCCCGGCGCCGCGCTGGGCCTGACGCCGCTGGCCGGCGGCCTGTTCGCGCAGCAGGCGCTGGGCGACTTGGCGGGCTGCCGCCTGGACAACGCCACGCTGCTGGCCGCCCTGTGCGCGCTGGGCCAATACACGCCGCCGGAGGGCGGCCGGCCGCGCCGGGTGAACTACGCGGCGCTGAACGTGGAAGAACTGGGCTCCGTGTACGAGGGCCTGCTCGACTACCGCCCCGCCTTGCTGTGGCAAGGGGCCGAGCCCGCCTTCGAGCTGCGCCGGGGGCAGGCGCGCGCCCGCAGCGGCGCGCACTACACGCCGCAGTCCCTGGTGCAGCCGCTGCTGCAGCACGCGCTGGCGCCGCTGCTGGCCACCTGCGAGCGCGCGCCGGACCCGTGCGCCGCGCTGCTGACGCTGCGCGTGGTGGACGTGGCCTGCGGCTCCGGCCACCTGCTGCTGGCGGCGGCGCGGCGCATCGCCCAAGCGCTGGCCACGGCGCGCAGCGGCGAGGCGCAGCCGTCGCCCACGGCCTGGCGCACCGCGCTGCGCGACGTGATCCGGCACTGCATCCACGGCGTGGACCTCAATCCGCTCGCCGTGGAGCTGTGCAAGGTGGCGCTGTGGCTGGAGGCGCACTTGCCGGGCGAGCCGCTGAGCTTTCTGGACCATCACATCAAGCAGGGCAACGCCATCGTGGGCACGGCCCGGCTGGAGGACATTGCGCGCCGCTCCATTCCCAGCGAAGCGTTCACGGCGCAGGCGGGCGACGACAAGGCGGTGGCCGCCGCGCTGCGCCGGCGCAACCAGGCCGGGCGGGCGGGGCAGGGCAGCCCGTGTTTCAACGCGCCTGTGGAACGCGGGCTGCAAAGTGCACTGCGCGACTGGCGCGCATTTGAGACCATGCCGGAGCACACGCCGCAAGATTTAAAGGCCAAGCAAGACAAATTTCTGGAATTGTCCCAATCTCCGGCCGTGCAGGCACTGCGGCAATTGGCCGATATCCCCGCCGCACAGTTCTACTTGCCAAAACGGTCGGATACGGCCCATCAGCTCGTGACGGCATGCGAATTTGACAGGTGCTGGCGCGGAGACCCGGTATTGCCGGTGGCGGCATTTGAGCGTGCTTCCGCCGTGGCCAGGAAGCAAAGCATTTTCCACTGGTTCCTGGAATTTCCGGAAGTCCTGGCCCAGGGCGGCTTTGATTGCGTGCTGGCCAATCTGCCCTACTTGGGCGGCACCTTCATCAGCGGCGTGCATGGCCGGGAATTCTGCAACTATGCGGCTTGGGAATATGCGCCCACGGGCTTGAGTGAAATGGTGGTGTTTTTCATGCGCCGCATGTACGCGCTTTTAAAATCCGGCGGCAGCCTGGCGCTGGTTGCCACCAATTCCATCCGGGAGGGCAACATCCGCCGCGATGGTTTAGAGTTTTTGCTGAGCAAGGGCGCGCAAATTGCCTTTGCCGTGCGCAGCGTGAAATGGCCGGGGAGCGCCAACGTCAGGGTGTCGCTGCTGGCCTTGCGCAAGGGTGTGGCGCTTGAAAAAGCCATTTTGGACGGCAAACCCGTTTCGCGTATCAACGCATTTTTGGAGGAAGGTGATTCCAAGGTGTTATTGCCCAAGCCGCTGCCGGAAAACAGGAAGTGGATGTTCGAAGGTTCCAAATGGGTGGGCGACGGTTTTTTGTTGAATGAATCCCAGGCTGCGGATTTGCTTCGGCGGGGCCCGAGCTGCAGGCGGGTCCTGTTGCCGCTGCTGCACGGCGAGGAAGTGAATCAATCTCCGGCGCAGCGCCCCGGGCGCCATGTGATTTACATGGCGGACGAACCCTTGAGCGAGGTCCGGCAATATCCAGCCGCGCTGGAATGGCTGATAACCCATGTGAAACCTTATCGGGATGCCCATGCCGAGGCGCCGTTGCGTGAGAAATGGTGGCAATTCAAGCGACCCACGGTGGAGTTGTATGCGCGGCTGGCGGGATTGTCGCGGTGTTTCGTGGCGACGGCCACGACCAAATATCTGAATTTCTCCGCCGTGCCGGCCGCCATGGTATTTGCGCACACGCTCAAGGTCTTGGCGACGGACCGCTGGGATATCTATGCCGTGCTGCAGTCCACGCTGCACGAGGTGTGGGCCCGAAAATACAGCGGCACGTTTGCACAAGAGTTGCGTTATTCGTCCACCCAGGCATTTGAGACCTTTGTGTTGCCCGGGAATTTGTGGCGGGTGCCGGATGCTGAATTGGCCGCCCTGGGTGAGCATTACCACGAGCACCGCCGGCGTCTGATGCTGCGTTTGAACGTCGGTCTGACGGGGATTTATAATTTTTTCCACGACCCGTCATTGGGTGCGGAAAAATTGGCGGCGGCTCGCAATTTGAAAATGCAGGCGGCGCGCGCTGCGCTCGAAGATTTGAGGGTGCTGCGCCGCCTCCAGGTCTCTTTGGATATTGCCGTGAGCCATGCCTACGGCTGGCGCGACCTGGATTTGAATCACGGATTCGTCGATGTGGAGAGCCGGCCGGAGCACGACCGTCTGCGCTTCACGCTGGGCGACGCTGCGCGGCATGAGGTGCTGCGGCGCCTGCTGGAATTGAATCTGTCGCGTTGAAAAGCCGGGGGAACGAATCCTCTTTCCTCCTTACTTGGTGTGCTTCACCGCGGCAAGCATTTCCTTCACCGCCTCCGTCACGGCCTCCGGTTTTTCGGTCGGGATTTTGTGTCCGCTGTCCACCCACACCTGTTTCGCGCCTGGATAAAGCCGCGCGACGCCGCGGCGTTTTTCGTTGGCGTCGTCTGCATACTCGCCGTGGACGGACAGGGGTTTCAAGGCACTCAGGACGATGACGGGTTTGCCGGTGAATGTGGGCAAGGCCAGCACGGCTTCGCCCGTGGCATTGAGAAAATCCAGCTCCTTTTGGGCCGCCACTTGGCGCCTGGGCCGCATATTGCCGTCCAGCGCGCCCTTGCCCTGGAATTGCTGCGGGTGGGTGGAATCCACCAATATCAAACCTGCCACCTCACGCGGATAGCGCCGCGCAAAGTACTGCATGTACAAGCCGCCGGCCGAGTGGCCGACGAGGACATAAGGCGGTTTCAAATGCGCGGCGGCCAGCAAGTCGCGCAGCTCGCTGGCAATGTGCTCGCCGTCGCGCGGGGTGTCGGCCATGGCGCTGTCGCCGTAGCCCGGGCGGTTGTAGGCCAGGACGGTGGTGTATTTGGAAATTTCCGAAATGACTTGGCGCCAGCTGTCCAGCGCACCGCCTAAACCATTTTCAAATACCACGGCCGGTGTGCCCCGGCCGGCCAAGACGTATTCCACCTGCCGGCCTTTGACGTTTTCGGTGCTCGTCGTGGCGATGGCCGTATCCGGGGCCAAGGGCGGGGCGGCCTGGGGAGGCTGGGCGGCTTGGACGGTATTGGCGGCCAGCAGCAGGCCGGCCAAAACGCCGTGCAGTCGTAGGTTCATGGCGTACCGCGCTGGCCGGTGGTCACCACGTCCTGGATGGCGTTGAGGCTCAAGTACGCGGCGGGCGTGCGGGGTGTCGTGTGGCGCATGGTCAGCGGGGTGGCAAGGGCGCTGGAGTATGGCCGGGCAGGTCTGGCGCGGTACTGACCGGCGGGGGCGGCTGGGCGTTCGAGTTCTCCGTGGCCGACAAGCGGGTGCGCCTCCCGCGCAAGGGCCTGGACAACGATTTCTGATCCACGAGGAGCGCCCACCCCAAATTCACAAGCCCTCCACGATCGCCCGCGGGCAGGTGCGGACACTGGAGGCTGAAACTTCCGCGTCGCGGGAGTCCAGCAGCAGTTTCATCGCCATCCGCATGCATTCAGCCCGCCTGCTCATTGCCACCGGCCACGCCGACGTCCTGGACTCCCTGCAAGGAGCCCTGGGCCCCAGCTACCTCACCGCCTCCGTCGCCCATGCCGAGGAGTTGCCGGCCGCGCTGCAGGTGCTGCGGCCGGACCTGGTGCTGCTGGACTGGCGGCTGCCCGGCGGCGACGCGGCGGCGCTGTGCGCCGCCATGGAGAGCGAGGGACAGAGCATCCCCGTCATCGCCGTGCTGGCCGAGGCCCACCCCGAGGACGAGGCCGCCGTCTATGCGGCCGGCGCGGTGGACTACGTCGCCGTCCCCGCGCTGTCGCCGGCCCTGCTGGCCCGCGTGCACATGCACCTCCTGCTGCGCCGTCCCTCCACCCCGGAAAACGTCTGGCTCGACACCATGGTCCTCCTGGGCGGCAGCTCGGCGCTGCAGGCGGCCATGCCGTACTGAATCACCGCCGCCTCAGGGATAGGACACCGGCGGCAGCGGCCGGTTGTCTGGCAGCGGAATGAACTCCGTTTCCTGAGGCACCGCCGCAAAGCGCCCGCCGGCCCAATCGGCCTGTGCCTGCTCGATGCGCTCGCGCGAGCTGGAGACGAAGTTCCACCACACGTAGCGCGGCCCGTCCATGGGCGGGCCACCGAGCAGCACCAGCCGCGCCGGGCCGCCCACCGCACGCAGCACCACCGGCTCGCCGGGCTTGAACACTAGCATCTGCTGCGGGCCATGGCCGTGGGCGGCGTCCTCGGCGTTGACGCTGACCTGGCCCTGCATCACGTAGGCCGCGCGCTCCTCGTACAGCGGCGGCAGCGGCAACTGCGCCCCGGGGTCGAGCTGCGCCTCCACGTAGAACATCTCCGAGAGCGTGCGCACGGGCGACGTGGCGCCCTCGAAGCCGCCCACGATCACGCGCAGCCGGCAGCCCCCGGCTTCCAGCAGCGGCAGCTCGCCCGCGCCGTGGTGGACGAAGGAGGGCTCCGTCTCCTCGTGCGCCTTGGGCAGCGCCACCCACAACTGCAGCCCGGCCAGCGTGGCGCTGCCGTCGCGCTGGCCTTGGGGCGAGCGCTCGGAATGGACGATGCCGCGCCCGGCCGTCATCCAGTTGAGCTCGCCCGGCCGGATGGGCTGCACCACCCCCAGGCTGTCGCGGTGCAGGATCTCGCCCTGCGTCAGGTAGGTGACCGTGGCCAGGCCGATGTGCGGGTGCGGGCGCACGTCCAGCCCGTGCCCGGCCTCGAAGCGCACCGGGCCCATCTCGTCGAAGAACACGAAGGGCCCCACCATGCGCCGCTGCGCCGAGGGCAAGGCGCGGCGCACGGTGAAGCCCTCGCCCAAGTCCGAGCTGCGGGGGATGACGATGGTTTCCAGTGCGTCCATGGCGGTTTTCTCCCTTGGAGGTGTGGGCAGGGTGCGGGGCGGGCTTCAGCCCAGCTCCACCAGCAGCGGCTGGTGGTCGGAGGCGGTGGTGCGCGCGTCCACGCGCAGTGTGCGCAGGCGCGGCGCGAGGTCGGCGCCGGCAAACACGTAATCGCAGCAGTAGGGGGCCTCAGGTGACGCCCCCTCGTGCGGCGCGAAGGTCGCGGGGTGCGGCTGGCCCGCGTGCAGCAGCGTCCAGGCGTCCACCCAGGCCGGCGTGCCGTCGGGAAAGGGCGACACCATGCGCGCGTGCTCCGGCGAGTCCGGCTTGAAATTCATGTCGCCCACCAGCAGCGCCGGGCCGCCGCGGGGCTGCGAAAGAAAAGGGCCCTCGCCCGCGGGCCGGGGCTGGCGGGCGTGGCGCACCGCCTCGCGCTGCAACTGGCGCAGCCGCTTGATCTGCGCCACGCGGTGCTCCTGCGTGTAGTACTCCAGGTGCGTGGTCATCACCCGCAGCGCGCCCAAGGGCGTGCGCAGCGTGGCCTCCACGGCCACGCGCGGCATGCTGGGCACGGTGGCATCCGCGGGCCAGGGCAGGTGGTGGCGCAGCACCTGCAGCACGGGCAGGCGCGACAGCAGCAGGTTGCCGAAGCGCCGGCGCGTGCCGGCGGTGGGGCCGGGCACGTCCACGGCCACGCCTTCCACGGCGGTGAAGCCCGGCAGCGCCAGGGCCAGCTCGCGGAACTGGTTGCCCGGCGCGCCGCCGGGAAGCGCCGGCCAGCCGTCGGCCACCTCCTGCAGGCACAGCACGTCGAAGTCGGCCAGCGCACGCGCGTCGTCCACGATGCGGCGCAGGTCCACGCGGCCATCCGTGCCGCGGCCCCACTGGATGTTCCAGGTGACGAGTTTCAAGAGCCGGCTCCTTGCAGCTTGGCGGGCGGGAGCAGGCCGGGTGCCCAGGAGCCGGGAGCCTGTTGCTCCGGGACAAGCCCTCGGGGGACCGAGCCGCGCCGCGACTGTGTAGCCGGCGTGCGGCGCGTGTGCAAGCAATCGTTGCCGCGGGCCGTGCCGGCGCAGCGGCTTACCAGCTCGCCGCGACTTCCACGCCCACCGAGCGCGGCCCAACCAGCGGCAGCACGCTCACGCGCCTGTCCTGCCTGGGGTCCACCAGCCACCACGACGCCGCGGCGGAGAGCACGGCGCTGCCGGCCACGTCGCGCCAGCGGTGCTGGTCGGCGTGCACGCGCGTCCAGCCGACGTAGGTGGCCGCCGCGTACATGGGCAAGGCGGCTTCGAAGCCGTAGCGCCGGTGCACGAAGGTCGCGGCCGAGAAGGCGCGGCTGGCGTGGCCGGAGGGGAAGGACTCGTCGTCGGAGTGGTCGGGGCGCTCCACGTGGGTGGTGCGCTTGAGCACCTCGGTGCCGGCCAGGGTCACGGCGAAGGCCTTGCCGAACTGCAGCGTGCCCTCGCGGTCGCCGTCGTACAGCGAGTAGCCCGCCGCGCCCAGGGGCAGGGCCCAGCTCAGCACGTCGCCGGCGCGGCGGTTGCCGTCGGCCCAGGAGGCGGTGGCGGCGCACAGGCCCAGCAGGGCCACGGCGCCGCAGCGGGTCATGGAGCGGATCATGGGGGGATTGGTGTTGCTCATGCCGCGCATTGTCCCGGGCGCCGGTGATGCGTCGCTTGCAGGCTGCTTAAGGCGGGCAGGCTCAGCCCATGGCCTGTGCGGCCCGCCCGCGCAGCGCCGTCGGCGATTCGCCCGTCCAGCCCTTGAAGGCGCGGGTGAAACTTTTTTCGTTGTCGAAGCCCGCGGCCTGGGCGATCTGCTTGATGGGCCGGCCGCTGCGCAGCAACAGCTCCACGGCGATGTCGCGGCGCACGGCGTCCTTCAGGGCCTGCAAGGAGGTCGCCTCCTCCTGCAACTGGCGGTGCAGGCTGCGCGTGGACAGGAACAGCGCCGCCGCCACCTCGTCGGCATTCGCCCCGGGCTGCTGGCGCAGCCGCTCGCGCACGCGCTGCGCCAGCAGCCGGTCGCGCCGGTACTGGCGCACGGTCAGGGGCAGGGCGCGCTTCAACATGCTGTTGAGCGCGGCCTCGTCGCGGCGCAGGGGCAGCGACAGGTAGCGGGTGTCGAAGCGCAGCGCGGCCTGCGCCGCCTTGAAACGCACGGGGCCGGGGAACATGTGGGTGTAGGCGTCGGCATGCGCCGGGGCGGGAAAGGGAAAGGCGGCCTCCAGCAGCGGGATGCGCGAGTCCACCGCCCAACAGGCGTAGCCGTGCACGTAGCGCAGCAGCGTCACCAGGCAGAACTCGCGCAAGGTCCCCAGATCCCGCCGCTCGGTGAGCGCCAGCATGGTGGCCTCGCCCTGGGGCTCCAGGGTCAGCAGCACGTCCTCGGTGAGCAGCCGGTGGTGGCGGCACCAGCGCTTCAAGGCCAGCCCAAGCGTTGCCGCGCCCGTGCTGGCGCGGCAGAGCATGCCGTAGCTGCCCCAGGGCAGGCGGCGCTCGAACCAGCCCAGCGCCTCGTCGTCCAGCGCCTGCATGGCGGCGGCGGAGACGGTTTCCATCTGCAGCGCGGTGATGCGGGCCCGCGGGTCGGCCAGCGCCTGTGGCGTGATTTGTGCCGCCGCGAGGGCGGGGGCCGGGTCCATGCCGCGGCGCTCGAAAGCCAGCGCGATGCAGCGGACGAAGGCCATAGGGGTGACGGCGGCAGGCGTGCTCATAGGTGCGGTTGTTTTCAGCCGGCAGTTTGGCAGCTTTTGCACCCTCGCTGGCTGGCAGCGTGCCGCGCCGGCGCCTACGCTTGCCGGCATCCGCGCCCCCACCCGCCTTTCCCAGGCGCGCGCGCCCTGCACGCGATTCCCGACTCCCGATTTCCAGCACCCAGGAGACAGCCATGACCCAGCTTCCCGGCCTCAACTTCGGCTTTGGCGAAACCATAGACATGCTGCGCGACACCGTCGCCAACTTCGCCGCCAAGGAAATCGCCCCGCGCGCGGCGGCTGTGGACCGCGACAACCTCTTCCCTGCCGACCTGTGGAAGAAGCTCGGTGACCTGGGCCTGCACGGCCTGACGGTGGGCGAGGAGTACGGCGGCACGGGCCTCGGGTACCTGGCGCACATGGTGGCCATGGAGGAGGTGTCGCGCGCCTCGGCCTCGGTAGGCCTGAGCTACGGCGCGCACTCCAACCTGTGCGTCAACCAGATCCACCGCAACGGCAACGCGGCGCAGAAGGACCGCTACCTGCCCAAGCTCGTGAGCGGCGAGCACGTCGGCGCGCTGGCCATGAGCGAGCCCGGCGCCGGCTCCGACGTGGTGAGCATGCGGCTGCGCGCGCAGAAGCAGGGCGACCGCTTCGTCCTCAACGGCTCCAAGATGTGGATCACCAACGGCGGCGACGCGGACACCATGATCGTCTACGCCAAGACCGACCCCGAGGCGGGCCCCAAGGGCATGACCGCCTTCATCGTCGAAAAGGGCTTCAAGGGGCTGTCCTTCGGCTCCAAGCTCGACAAGCTGGGGATGCGCGGCTCCAACACCTACCCCGTCTTCTTCGAGGACTGCGAGGTGCCTGAGGAGAACGTGCTGGGCGCCGTGGGCGGCGGCGTGAAGGTGCTGATGAGCGGGCTGGACTACGAGCGCGCCGTGCTCAGCGGCGGCCCGCTGGGCATCATGGCCGCGTGCATGGACGCGGTGGTGCCCTACGTGCACGAGCGCAAGCAGTTCGGCCAGGCCATCGGCGAGTTCCAGCTCATGCAGGGCAAGCTGGCCGACATGTACACCACGCACCAGGCCTGCCGCGCCTACGTGTACGCCGTGGGCAAGGCCTGCGACAGCGCCGACCACGCGCGCACCCTGCGCAAGGACGCCGCGGGCGCCATCCTGTACTCGGCCGAGAAGGCGACCTGGATGGCCGGCGAGGCGATCCAGACCCTGGGCGGCGTGGGCTACACCAAGGAGTTCCCGGTGGAGCGGCTGTGGCGCGACGCCAAGCTCTACGAGATCGGCGCGGGCACCAGCGAGATCCGCCGCATGCTCATCGGCCGCGAGCTGTTTGCGGAGACGCTGTGATGCAGGCGCTGGACAGCCGCATCGACACGCGCTCCGAGGAGTTCAAGGCCAACGCCGCGGCCATGCGCGCCGTGGTGCAGGACCTGCGCGAGCAGGCCGCCCGCGCCGCGTTGGGCGGTGGCGAGGCGGCGCGGGCCAAGCACACCGCCCGCGGCAAGCTGCTGCCGCGCGAGCGCGTGGACCAGTTGCTGGACCCGGGCAGCCCCTTCCTGGAGATCGGCCAGCTCGCCGCGCACGGCATGTACGGCGGCGAGGCGCCTTGCGCCGGCGTGGTGGCCGGCATCGGCCGCGTGCAGGGCGTGGAGTGCATGGTCGTGGCCAACGACGCCACGGTGAAGGGCGGCACCTACTACCCCATGACGGTGAAGAAGCACCTGCGCGCCCAGGAGATCGCGCAGGCGAACCGGCTGCCGTGCATCTACCTCGTGGACTCCGGCGGCGCCTTCCTGCCCAAGCAGGACGAGGTCTTCCCCGACCGCGACCACTTCGGCCGCATCTTCTTCAACCAGGCCAACATGTCGGCCCAGGGCATCACGCAGATCGCGGTGGTGATGGGCTCGTGCACCGCCGGCGGCGCCTACGTGCCGGCCATGAGCGACGAGACGGTGATCGTGCGCAACCAGGGCACGATCTTCCTGGGCGGCCCGCCGCTGGTGAAGGCGGCCACCGGCGAGGTGGTCAGCGCCGAGGACCTGGGCGGCGGCGACGTGCACACGCGCATCTCCGGCGTCGCGGACCACCTGGCCGAGAACGACGGCCACGCGCTCTACCTGGCGCGGCGCATCGTGGCGCGGCTGAACCACCGCAAGCCCAGCACGGTGGCGCTGCAGGCCGCCGAGCCGCCGCGCTTCGACCCCGAGGAGCTGTACGGGATCATCCCGCGCGACACCAGGAAGCCCTACGACGTGCGCGAGGTCATCGCCCGCGTGGTGGACGGCTCGCGCTTCGACGAGTTCAAGGCCCGCTACGGCGCCACGCTGGTGACGGGCTTCGCCACGCTGCACGGCATGCCGGTGGGGATCATTGCCAACAACGGCATCCTGTTCGGCGAGTCGGCGCAGAAGGGCGCGCACTTCATCGAGCTGTGCTGCCAGCGCGGCATTCCGCTGCTGTTCCTGCAGAACATCACGGGCTTCATGGTGGGCCGCAAGTACGAGAACGGCGGCATCGCCAAGGACGGCGCCAAGATGGTCACGGCCGTGGCCACGGCGCAGGTGCCCAAGATCACGGCCCTCATCGGCGGCTCCTTCGGCGCCGGCAACTACGGCATGTGCGGCCGGGCCTACTCGCCGCGCTTCCTGTGGATGTGGCCCAACGCGCGCATCAGCGTGATGGGCGGCGAGCAGGCCGCCTCGGTGCTGGCCACCGTGCGCCGCGACGGGCTGGAATCCAAGGGCCAGGCCTGGAGCGCGGAGGACGAGGAAGCCTTCAAGGCCCCCATCCGCCAGCAGTACGAGGACCAGGGCCACCCCTACTACGCCACGGCGCGGCTGTGGGACGACGGCGTCATCGACCCCGCGCAGACGCGCCGCGTGCTGGCGCTGTCGCTCTCGGCCGCGCTCAACGCGCCCATTGAGCCGACCAAGTTCGGCGTCTTCCGCATGTGAGGCCCGTGATGAGCAGTCAACCTCTCAAGATCGAACGCGAGGGCGGCGTGGCCCGCGTGGTGATGAGCCGCGCCGAGGTGCACAACGCCTTCGACGAGTCGCTGATCGCGGCGCTCACGCACGGCTTCCAGGAACTGGACGCGGACGAGGGCGTGCGCGCCATCGTCCTGGCCGGCGAGGGCAAGAGTTTTTCCGCGGGCGCGGACCTGAACTGGATGCAGCGCCAGAGCGCGGCGCCGCTGGAGGCCAACCTGGAGGACGCGCGCAAGCTCGCCGCGCTGTTCCACGCCATCGCCCACAGCAGCAAGCCCACGATCGCCCGCGTGCACGGCGCGGCGCTGGGCGGCGGCATGGGGCTGGCGTCGGCCTGCGACATCTGCGTGGCGTCCACGGCCGCGGTGTTCGCGACCTCCGAGGTGAAGTTCGGAATCATCCCCTCGGCCATCAGCCCCTACGTGATCCGCGCGATCGGCCAGCGGCAGGCCACGCGCTACTTCCAGACGGCCGAGCGCATCAGCGCGCAGCGCGCCTGGGAGCTGGGCCTGGTGCACGAGCTGTGCGAGGCCGATGCGCTGGACGCGTCGGTGGCCCGCGTGGTGGACGCGCTGCTGGCCGGCGGCCCCAAGGCGCAGGCGGCGGCCAAGGCGCTCATACGCGCCGTGGCCGACCGGCCCATCACCGGCGAGGTGGTGGAAGACACCGCGCGGCGCATCGCCACGCTGCGCGCCACGCCGGAGGCGCGGGAGGGTTTAGCCGCCTTCCTGGAGAAGCGGCCTGCGGGGTGGGTGAAGGGGCACTGACTGCCCATCGTGTGCCGCCATGCAGGTCGTCAGCCCATCCCGTCGTCATTCCGGCGAAGGCCGGAATCCACGCGCGCTGATGCGTGAGCACGGCCTGCGCCGGCACTCCTCAATGCAAATCGAAGCGGCGTCTCGGTGCTCGTGGATCCCGGCCTTCGCCGGGATGACGGCATTTCTTCTTCGGCCGGCGCCGCAGGGCATGTGCCAGCAGGAAGAGCCATTGCCCCTGCCTCGACGCTCCAACGCTTCTGCGCTCAACCGAGCATGGGACTAACATGTTCAAGAAAATCCTGATCGCCAACCGGGGCGAGATCGCCTGCCGCGTCATCAAGACGGCGCGCCGCATGGGCATCGCCACGGTGGCCGTGTATTCCGAGGCCGACGCCAACGCCCGCCACGTGCGCCTGGCCGACGAGGCGGTGCTCATTGGCCCTGCCGCGGCGCGCGAGTCCTACCTCAAGGGCGACCGCATCCTGGAGGCCGCTCGCGCCACCGGGGCCGAGGCCATCCACCCCGGCTACGGCTTCCTCTCCGAGAACGAGGATTTCGCCGAGGCCTGCGAGGCCGCCGGCATCGCCTTCATCGGCCCGCCCGCGTCGGCCATCCGCGCCATGGGCAGCAAGTCGGCCGCCAAGGCGCTGATGGAAAAGGCCGGCGTGCCGCTCACGCCCGGCTACCACGGCGACCACCAGGAGCCCGGCTTCCTGGCCGCGCAGGCCGAGACCATCGGCTACCCCGTGCTCATCAAGGCCAGCGCCGGCGGCGGCGGCAAGGGCATGCGCCGCGTGGACCGCGCGGCGGACTTCGAAGCCGCGCTCGCTTCCTGCAAGCGCGAGGCGACCAACGCCTTCGGCGACGACCACGTGCTGGTGGAGAAGTACGTGCTGCAGCCGCGGCACATCGAGATCCAGGTGTTCGCCGACCAGCAGGGCCGCTGCGTCTACCTCTTCGAGCGCGACTGCTCGGTGCAACGCCGCCACCAGAAGGTGCTGGAGGAGGCCCCCGCGCCGGGCATGACGCCGGAGCGCCGCGCCGCCATGGGCCGCGCCGCCGTGGAAGCGGCCAAGGCCGTGGGCTACGTGGGCGCGGGCACGGTGGAGTTCATCGCCCAAGGGGACGGCTCCTTCTGGTTCATGGAGATGAACACGCGGCTGCAGGTCGAGCACCCGGTGACGGAAATGATCACGGGGCTGGACCTGGTGGAGTGGCAGTTGCGCGTGGCCAGCGGCGAGCCGCTGCCGCTCACGCAGGAGCAGCTCTCCATCGACGGACACGCCCTGGAGGCGCGCATCTACGCCGAGGACCCGGACAAGGGTTTCCTGCCCTCCACCGGCAAGCTGCTGCACCTGGCGCCGCCGCCGGAAAGCGGCCACGTGCGCGTGGACAGCGGCGTGGAGCAGGGCGACGAGATCACCCCGCACTACGACCCCATGATCGCCAAGCTGATCGTGTGGGGCGCGGACCGCGCGCAGGCGCTCTCGCGCATGCGCCAGGCGCTGGCGCAGTTCCGCGTGGTGGGCGTGCAGAACAACGTGGAGTTCCTGGCGCGGCTGGTGGCGCTGCCGGCCTTCGCGCAGGGCCGCTTCGACACGGGGCTCATAGAGCGCGAGCAGGAGCAACTGTTCCCCGCCCACCGCGAGGTGCCGGAGAGCGTGTGGCTCATCGCCGCGCTGGCCGAGCTGCAGCGCGAGCAGCAGGGCGCGCAGCGCGGGGCCGGGGCCGATTCGCCCTGGTCCGCGCTGGACGGCTGGCGGCTCAACGGCCGCGCCCAGCGCCGGCTGCAACTGCGCCTGGGCGAGCAGGTGCAGGCCGTGACGGTTGAAGTGCTGCCGCGCCAGGCCTGGCGCATCGGCCTGGAGGGCGCTTCCGCGGTGGAGGCCCGCGCCACGCCCGGCGCCGATGGCGCGCTGCTGGTGCAGTTGGGCGAGCGCCGTTTGCATGCGGCGGTGGTGGCGGCGGGCGAGCGCCGCCACGTCTTCTTCGAGGGCCGCAGTTGGCCGCTGAGCCTGGTGGACAGCCTGCACGTGGGCGGCGGCGGCGACGAGGCCGAAGGCGGCCTGCGCGCGCCCATGCCGGGCAAGGTGATCGCCTGGCTGGCGCAGCCCGGCGCCACGGTGGACAAGGGCGCGCCGCTGCTGGTGCTGGAGGCCATGAAGATGGAGCACACCATCACCGCGCCGCGCGCGGGCGTCGTGAAAGCCTTCCGCTACGCGCCGGGCGAGCAGGTGGCCGACGGGGCCGAGCTGGTGGAATTCGGGGAGCAGGCATGAGCGACAACAGCAGCAAGCAAGCCGTCCGCATCGTCGAGGTGGGCCCGCGCGACGGCCTGCAGAACGAGAAGCAGTCCGTGCCCACGGACGTGAAACTGGAGCTGATCGCGCGCCTGGCCGACGCGGGCCTGCGCGACATCGAGGCCACGGCCTTCGTCTCGCCCAAGTGGGTGCCGCAGATGGCCGACCACGCCGACCTCATGCGCCGCCTGCCGCGCCGCGCCGGGGTGGGCTACCCGGTGCTGGTGCCCAACCTCAAGGGGCTGGAGGCGGCCATCGAGAGCGGCGCGAGCGAGGTGGCGGTGTTCGCCGCCGCGTCCGAGGCCTTCTCGCAGAAGAACATCAACTGCTCGGTGGCCGAGTCGCTGGTGCGCTTCGAGCCGGTGATGGCGGCGGCGCGCGCGGCCCATGTGAAGGTGCGCGGCTACGTGTCCTGCGTGGTGGCCTGTCCGTATGAAGGCCCGGTGGCGCCGCAGCGGGTGGCGGACGTGGCCGCGCGGCTGCACGCCATGGGCTGCTACGAGGTGTCCTTGGGCGACACGATAGGCGTGGGCACGCCGGCCACGGTGCGGGCGATGCTGCAGGCGGTGGCCTCTCGCGTGCCCGTGTCGCAACTGGCCGGCCACTACCACGACACCTGGGGCATGGCGGTGGCCAACGTGGCGGCGTCCTACGACTTGGGCGTGCGCGTCTTCGACGCGTCCGTCTCCGGCCTGGGCGGCTGCCCCTACGCCAAGGGCGCGTCGGGCAACGTGGCGACGGAGGACGTCGTGTACCTGCTGCACGGCCTGGGCGCGGACACCGGCGTGGACCTGGGCCGGCTGGTGGACACGTCGGCCTGGATCAGCGGGGTGCTTGGGCGCGAGGTCGGGTCCAAGGTGGCGCGGGCGCTGCGGGCGGCCTGCGCCTGAGCCTGGGCCTGGGCATTCCCAGGCCGCGGCGCGGGGCGACCCCGCGCCTGGCCGCGGCTCAATGCATCTGCACGCGGCTGATGCGCCCCCACTTGGCGCCGCGCATGAGGGCGTGGAACTGCGCCTGGGTGAGCCGCAGCAGTTGCTCGTGGTCGCCGGCTTCGAGGTAGACGAGTTCGCGCTGCTCCAGCTCGTCATCCACCACGGTTTCCATGCCCCAGGCCATGCCCACGGCCGGCACGGCGCCGGGCTCGCAGCCGTCGAGCAGCTGGCCCAGGCGAGGCTCCTCGACCAGGCGCAGCTCCTGGCGGCCCAGCAGTTGCGCCACCTCGTGCGGCATCACGCTGCGGTCGGCGGGCAGCACCGCGATCACGCAGATCTGCTCGTCTTCCAGCAACACCGCCTTGGCCAATTGGTTGAGGGGCACGTGCGCCACGCGCGCCGTCTCGGCGCTGCTGCGGCTGTGCTCGTGGCGGCACACCTCGTAGCGCGCGCCGTGATGCTCCAGGTATTGCGATAGACGCGAAGGAATCGACATGTCGGCCTCCTTGCTGGGTACATCGCGCCCGCATGGACTCAGCGGGCGCGCGGCCAGTGTGCGCCCGCCGCCGCGCACCGGCGGCTTGGCCCCGATGGCCTGTGTCCATCGGCTCCACGGGGTTTCAGGCGCCGGGGCCGGCGCCGCGCTCACGCCGCCTTCAAGCGCTCCCGCGCCTTGTCCAGCCAGGCCTGCACGCTGGCCGCCAGATCGTCGGTGCTGAAGGAGCAGCTCTCGCCGCCGAACATCGCGCTGGATTCCAGCCGGTCCAGCAGGTTGGCGAGCACCTCGCCGAACTTGGGCGGCAGCTCGGCCGGCAGGCTGACGGCGCGCAGGCGGCGGCAAAAGGCAGCCTGGTCCAGTTCGCCGGCACGCAGTTGGTCCAGGGCGGCTTGCAGGGTGTCGAGCGGCATGGGGCGGTACTTCCTCAGAGGCCACCGCCCAAGGCGGGGCGGCAGCAGGTGGCGCGGGCCGTTTGTGGAGGGCTCTGCTGCCCACCCGAGACGGCAGCCGGTCGCGGCGTTCGTCATGGCGCGGCATTGTGCGGTGCCCGCGACGCGCCCCCGTGCCGGCGGCGGCGGTGGGTGCGTGGTGTGGGCCTCAGGCCCCGGTGCCGGCCAGCCGCTGCGCCGTGTCCTGCGCGCCCATCTTCAGCGCCGCGTCCCGCGCCGTCATGCCGGCCGCGTCGCGCGACAGCGGGTTGGCGCCGTGCGAGAGCAGCAGCTCCACCATCTCCAGCCGGTTGAACATGGCCGCGATCATCAGCGCCGTGCGCCCGTCCGGCCCCGCGCCGTCCACCTGCGCGCCGTGGGCCAGCAGCAGCTCCACGATGGGCTGGTAGCCCTTGAAGGCGGCGCCGCCCAAGGGCGTCTGGCCGCGGTCGTTGGCCAGCTCGGGGTCGGCGCCGTGCTCCAGCAGCGCGCGCGCCGTCTCCAGGTGGCCGTGGTAGCAGGCCAGCATGAGCAGGCTGTCGCCCTTGTGGTCGCGCAGGTTGGGCGGCAGCCGCTTGTCCAGCAGCCGGGCGATGCGCTGGGCGTCGCCGCCGCGCACGGTGTCCAGCACACCGTGTAGGAAGTCCAGGGTCTGCGCGTCCATGGTGGGGCGTTGGGCGGTGTGCATGCGGGGTCCTTGCGAGCAGTCGTTGGCGGCGGCTCGTTTGGGCATGCGGCGTTCCCATGGCAGGCAACGCGCCGCTGTCGCCCTACGCCGCCTCCGCTCCCATCGCCCTCAGCCGCTGCAAGGCCTGCTGAAGCTCCAGCTCCAGCGCCGCGCGCGCCGTGAAGATGCGGTAGACCGACTCCAGCAGCAGCTCCTCGCCGCGCGGCACGCGGTCCAGGAAGGCCAGGTGCCCCAGCACCCGCCCGTCCTGCGCCAGGATGGGAAGGCCCAGGTAGGCCTCGTAGCCCGCTTCCACCGGATACAGGCGTTGCACGTCGCTGCGCAGGAAGCACATCTGCCCCTCGCCCACGACCTGCTCGCAGGGCGTGCCGGGCAGGCCGTATTCGATGTTGTCCTCGAAGCGCTGCCCGGCCCAGAAGGCCAGCGTGCGCACGCGCGTGGGCGGCTGGTCGGCGCACTCGGTGATGAAGGCGCAGTCCACCTCCAGCGCCCGCGCGAAGTGGCGCACCAGCGCCTTGAAGAAGGCTTCGCCAAAGGCGTCCGCGGTGCCGCGGGCCACGGCGTCCAGGATGGTTTCCACGCGTTTTAAACGCGTCACGTCCGTGTCCAGCCCCACCATGCGGTAGGGCGTGCCGCTGGCATGGCGCAGCGCCACGCCGCGGGTGAGCACCCAGCGCAGGGTGCCGTCCTTGTGTTTCAGGCGCAGCTCGCCCTCGAAGCGGCTGGCGGCGTCGGCCAGGTGCGCCTGCAAGGCCTGCTCCAGCGCGGGCAAGTCCTGCGCTTCCACGCAGGTGCGCCACTGGTTGCGCGAGTCGCCCAGCTCGTCCTCGGCATAGCCCAGCATGCTTTTCCAGCGCGGCGAGAGCCGCATGCGGTCGGCGGCGATGTCCCATTCCCACAGCCCGTCCTGGCTGCCGCGCAGCGCCAGCTCGTAGCGCTGCTCGCCGGCGCGCACGGCGGCCTGGGCCTCGGCTCGGCGCGCCTCGGCGGTTTCCAGGGCGCGCTGCAGCCCGTCCACGCGGTGCGCCTGCTCGTCCAGCCGCTGCCGCCACTGCCGCTCGCGTTCGCGGGCCTGCCAGGCCAGCACGGCCGCCAGCACCAGCGCGCCCAACAGCGCGGGGACGAAGGCCGCCATGCCCGGTGCCAGGGCCAGGCCGCCCAGCACGGCGGCCAGGGCCAGCAGCAGCACCAGCACCCACAGGTGCCGTCCGGAGGTGAGGGTGTTCATGGCGCGGCGAGTGTGTCGCCGGCCCCGGCCGCGGAGGCGCCGCCTTGTGACGCCTTGTGTCCAATTTCGTGCGGTGCAGCATCGCCGGCCGGCCGCGGCGGCGCGGCCAGCGGCAGGTCGAAGCTGAAGGTGGTGCCCCGGCCCGGCGTGCTGCGCACGGCCAGGTGCCCGCCGTGCAGTTGCACCATCAGCCGCGAGATGGCCAGGCCCAGCCCGGCGTGGTGGCGCGAGCCGGTGCGGTCGGCGCGGTAGAAGCGGTCGAACACCTTGTCCAGCTCGTCGGCCGGGATGCCCACGCCCGTGTCGCTCACGTCCACCACGGCGCGGCCCGCGTCCACGCCCAGCGTCAGCGTCACACGGCCGCCTTCCGGGGTGTGGCGCAAAGCGTTTTCCACGAGGTTTTCCAGCACGCGCTCCACCATGCCGATGTCGGCGTCCACCATCGGCATGGCCGCGCCGCAGGCGGCGTGCAGCGTCAGGCTGCGCTGCGCGGCGTCCAGCGCGAACTTCTGCGCCACGTCCTGCACCAGCTCGGCCAACGGGAAGCGCTCGCGCTGCGGGTGCACGTCCTCGGCCTCCAGCTTGGTGAGCTGGAACAAGTCGTTGACGAGGCGGCCCAGCCGCTCGCTGTGGCGCGCGGCCACTTCCAGGTAGTTGCGCTCCTCGGCTTCCGACAGCTCGCCGCGGCGCAGCAGCAGGATTTCCAGGTAGCCCTGCATGGAGGCCAGCGGCGTGCGCAGGTCGTGCGAGACGTTGGCCAATAAATCGCGCCGCCGCGTGGCCACGCGCTCCAGCTCGGTGAGCTGGTCGGCGATGCGGCCGGTCATGCCTTCCACGTGCGCGGCCAGGCGCTCGATCTCGTCGCCCCGCGCGTCGGCCTCGGCCAGGCGCAGCGGCTGCCTGAAGTCGCCGTGCTGGTAGGCGTCCACCGCATCGGCCAGGCGCTTTAAACGCCGGGTGAAGAGCTGAAAGACGCACAGCGCCGCCAGCAGCGAGAAGACCACGCTGCCGATCATCACGTCGGTGGACAGCTCCAGCAGCCGCGCCGGCTCGAACATGGCCTGCGTGGCCACCACCAGCAGCCCGCCCACGGCGATGAAGGCCGCGGCCAGCAGCAGCGACAGTTTCAAGGACAGGCTGTTGCCGACCGCCGCGCGGGCGGGCGCGGCCTTGGCGCCGCTGCTGCGCTCCACCGGCTCGCTCATGCCGGCGTCGCGAAGCGGTAGCCCACGCCCCAGACGGTTTGTATGTGCGCCGGCTGGGCCGGGTCGCGCTCGATCTTGTTGCGCAGCCGGTTGATGTGCGAGTTCACGGTGTGCTCGTAGCCGCTGTGGGTGTAGCCCCAGACCTGGTCCAGCAACTGCGCGCGGGTGAAGACGCGCCCCGGCGCGCGGGCGAAGTGCACCAGCAGCTCGAACTCCTTGGCGGTGAGGTCCACGCTGCGGCCGCCCACCTGCACCTCGTGGCGGTCCAGGTCGATGCGCAGCTCGCCGGCCTCGATCAGCGTGGCCGCCGGCGTGGCGGCCGCGGCGGCCTCGAAATGCTCCTGCCGCCTCAGGATGGCCTTCACGCGCGCCGCCAGCTCCAGCATGGAAAACGGCTTGACCAGGTAATCGTCCGCGCCCAGCTCCAGGCCGAGCACGCGGTCCAGCTCGGAAGACTTGGCCGTGAGCATGAGGATGGGCAGGTAGCCCTCGCCGCGGCTGCGCAGGCGCTTGCAGATCTGCAAGCCGTCCAGGCGCGGCAGCATGAGGTCCAGGATCAGCAAATCCCAGCGCCCGCCCTCGGCCTCGGCCAGGCCCGTGACGCCGTCGGCCACCAGCCGGTGCTCGAAACCCAGCTCGGCCAGTTGCAGCGTCACCAGGCGGCCGATGTCGGGGTCGTCCTCTATGACCAGCACGCGGCGGGTGTTCATGGCGTAGATCCTTTGGGCAGGGCCTGGAAGTGTCCCAGTTCCAGGTGCCGCATCAGCACCGCGGCCAGATCGAAACCCGCGTCAGCCTGCAGCGCCTGCGCACAGGCCTCGCCCAGGGACGCGCCGCCTTCCAGCGCCTGCAGCCAGCAGAGCTCGCCCTCGGACAGCAGGTGGAATTCCACCTCCAGCGCGCGCTGCGCCACCAGCACGCGCGTGCCGCGCCGCCAGTCCACGTCCTCCAGCACCAGCGCGGCGTCCGGCTGGTGGGCCTGCCAGAGCTGCAGCACGGGGTGCTCGGACGCCACGAGCCGCGCCGAGGGTTGCAGCCGCAACCGCAGCGCAGCCTGCGCCCCGGCGTCCAGCGCGGCCAGGGCCTGCAGCGTGAGCGCCGGCACGGGCGCCTCGTGGTAGACGGCGTGCACGGCCCATTCCAGCGCGGCCATGTCCGGCAGGTAGGGCAGCGAGGCCGCGGGCTCGAAGTCCCGCAGGAAGCGCGGCAGCTCGGCACCAAAGGCGTGCAGGTTGCCGTGGCGCGAAGGAAAGCGCTGGATGAAGCGCTGCGCCATGGCGCGCAAGAACGCCTCGCCCACGAGCTGCTGCACCACCGGCACCACGGCGGCCAGCGCGGCGGTGAGGCTTTCGCTCAGGTTGTTGCGGTAGAGCTGAAGCCGCCTGGCGGCGTCCAGGGCGCCCGGCGTTGGGCGCAGCAGCGCGGCGGCGTCGGCCTGGGCTTGCAGATCGGTGGGGTGCAGCAGCGCGGCCATCACGCGGCGTTGCAGCTCATGCAAAGCAGGCATGGTGGTGCTCCGTCGTCTCGTCCATGAAGGTGCGCGCCTTGTGCGCCTCGGCCACCAGGGCGGGCAGCGGCGGCAGTCCGGCATCCCATTCGATCAGCGTTGGGCGCGCGCCGAAGCGCTGCAGCACCTGCGCGTACAGTGCCCACACGGCGTCGCTCACGAAATGGCTGTGCGTGTCCAGCAGGATGTCCGTGCCGTCGTCGAAGCGCCGGTGCGTGTGGCCGGCCAGGTGGTATTGCGCAACGGCCTCGGCCGGCAGGGCGGCGAGGTAGTCCAGAGCGTCAAAGCCGTGGTTGCGCGCGCTCACGTAGAGGTTGTTCACGTCCAGCAGCAGCGCGCAGCCGCTGCGGCGGGCGACCTCGGCGATGAACGCCCATTCCGGCATCTCGTCGTCGCTGAAGCGCAGGTAGCTGGAGAGGTTCTCCAGCAGCAGTTGCCGGCCGAGGGCCTCCTGCACCTGCTGCACGCGCGCCACCACGTGGGCCAGCGCCTCGCGGGTGTGGGGCAGCGGCAATAAATCGTTGGCGAAGATGCCGTCCACGCCGCTCCAGCTCAGGTGCTCGGAGACCAGCGCGGGCTGCAGCTCGTCGATCAGCTCGCGCAGCCGGCGCAGGTGCTTCACCTGCAGCGGATCGACGGAGCCCAGCGACAGGCCCACGCCGTGCAGGCTCAGCGCGTAGTGCTCGCGGGCGCGGCGCAGCCAGTGCGCGGGCGGGCCGCCGCGGCCGAAGTAGTTCTCGCTGTGCACTTCGATGAAACCCAGCGCCGGCCGCAGCGCCAGCAGCGCGGCGTGGTGCTCGCCGCGCAGGCCGATGCCGGCGCAGCGCGGCGGCAGCGAAGACGAGGCATTCATGCGCGCTCCTTGTGTCGGGATGTATGCAGTCCAGTCTAGGAGGCAGCGCGCGGCGCCAAGGCGCCGTGATGGAAAAGTGAACTTTGGCGCCCCGCCGCGCCCCGCCCGCGCTCCGTGACCGAAACGTGACCAACACGCGACCGCCCGGTGACGCCCGCCGCCCAAAGTTGTCTGCGGGCGGGCCGTCCCAGGCCTGTCCAGGCAACCCCCGCATGGTTCACCTGGAGCACGCAGCATGAGCATCCGCACGACTTCCAACGCCTGGCGCCGCGTGGCGCAACCTTGCGTCCTGGCCACCGTGGCCGCCGTCACCGCATTGGGCGCCAGCGCCGCCCTGGCCGGCGAATGCCCCATGGACAAGCGCGTGGCCGACGGCCGCGGCCAGCCGCCGGGCCCCTCCATGCCCCAGGGCGTGACGGACAGGGTGCGCGCCATGACCGACCTGGCCAACGAACCGCTGGCGCTGCAGGGCCGGCAGTTCCGGCTGCGCCAGTTGGACATACAGCCCGGCGGCATCGTCCCCTGGCACAGCCACGACAACCGCCCGGCCATGATCTACACCGTCTCCGGCGAGGTCACCGAGTACGCCAGCAGTTGCGCCGTGCCCATCGTCCACCGCGCCGGCGACGTGGCGCCGGAGAAGAACGGCACTTCGCACTGGTGGAAGAACACCGGCAGCACGCCGGCCGTGCTGATCTCGGTCGATCTCTTCCCCATGGACAAGCCGCACATGGAACACGACATGTGACGAGCGCCGGCGCGGCGCGGCTGCAAAGCCCCGCGCCGCCCCCGCAGCGTCCCTAGCCCCGGAGGCCGCCATGAACATCCGCCACCCCGAATGCCACCTGCGCCGCGCCCTGGCGTCGGCCCTGGCCACCGATCTCGAAGGCGTGGACGACACGCCGGACGTGGAGGGCGCGGCGCCGCGCCGCCCGCGCGAGGACGAGTGCGGCGTCGTCCTCTTCGGCCAGTTCTGGCCCGCGGCGCTGCTCGCGGTGCAGGCCCAGGTGCGGCTGGTGGAGGCGGACACGGTGGTGGTGAGCGGGCCGGCGGGCGACGCCTGCGTCTATGCCGCGGGGCGGTTGCTGTACCGCGTGGCGCATCCCAACCGGCGCTTCTTCCTGGACCTCTCGGCCCAATGCATGGCACAGCCCGCCGCGCGCGTCGCCTACGAGGGCCGCGACAGCGCCGACCTGGAGGCCGTGGACTACGAGCTCGAAGGGGCGCTGGCGCGCCTGTGCGGCGCGGCCCGCCACCTGGACAGCGGCGAGGCCCTGAGCGCCGCGCGCGTGCTGCGCGAGTACGTGCTGCGCTTCGAGGCGCTGGCCGCGGCCTGACGCGCCTGGAAGTCGCGCCGTGAATCGCGCCGTGATGAAAACGTGACTTCTCCGCCATGGCCGCGTGAGACCCGGCGGCCAGACTGGCTTCACGGTGTCGATGAGGTTGCAGCCACAACCCGCCAAGGGCACCGCGATCCCCCTTAAACCTGTTTTTCCTCAACGACCCCAGGAGATTGACATGAGCAAGCAAGCCAACACCCTCGTCGCCGCTTCCATCGCCACGCTGGTGGCCCTGGGCGGCTCGCTGGCCAGCGGCCCCGTGCTGGCGGTCAAGGGCGACATGGAGAAGTGCGCCGGCATCGTCAAGGCCGGCAAGAACGACTGCGGCACCAGCAAGAGCGCCTGCGCCGGCACCGCCGCCATGGACCGCGACACCGAGGCCTGGATCCTCGTCCCCAAGGGCACCTGCGAGCGCATCGCCGGCGGCATGGTCACCGACAAGCCGGAAAACGTGCACGGCGGAGCGGCGGCGCTCAAGGATGGGAAGAAGGCGGGGTGAAGGCGGGGCAGGCGCGGGCCGCAGCAGTGCGGGCGCGCAGCCGGTTTCCTGACTGGAGATGGCAACTGTCCGGGAAAAGCTGATGGCCGCCATCCGAAGACTGGCCCGCAATGCCCCCCGAGCCGTCATTCCCGCGAAGGCGGGAATCCAGGCGGCCCCCAAGTCGGCCGCCAGCTCATGGGCCGGCGTCACGAGACCCAAAAACCGCAGCCTTCCTGCGTTGCCCCTTCGCTCTGGCGTGGGGCCGCCTGGATTCCCGCCTGCGCGGGAATGACGAAGTGGGGGGCGAGGCGTCTTGACTCTCGGGATGCCAACCTCCCACACGCAAGGAGCGATCAATATGCATTACGTCAACAATCCCATGGACCTCCCCGCCGCATCGCCCCCCGGCGCCGCGGGCAGGGCGCTGCACCTGGCCCGCCGCGCGGTGCGTGGCCTGGACGGCCTGTCGCCGCTGGTGGACCTGGCGCTGCGCCTCTTCGTCGCGGCGGTGTTCTTCAACGCCGGGCTGACCAAGATCGCGAGCTGGGACAGCACCCTGTCGCTGTTCGAGAACGAGTACGCCGTGCCGCTGCTGCCGCCTGAAGTGGCCGCGCTGCTGGGCACGGGCGTGGAGCTGTTCTTCCCCGTGCTGCTGGTGCTGGGCCTGGGCACGCGGGCCGCGGCGCTGGTGCTCTTCGTCTTCAACATCGTGGCCGTCGTCTCGTACCCGGACCTGGGCGCGGCCGGCCTCAAGGACCACCAGACCTGGGGCCTGCTGCTGCTGGTCACGCTCACGCACGGCCCGGGCGCGCTGTCGCTGGACCGGCTCATCCACCGCCGCCTGGGCCACGGCCCGCACGGCTGAGGAGCGGGCCATGACACGCCACACCCGTGGTCCCGCCAAGCCGAAGTCCGGTCCCCCAGGAGAACGCCATGCTGCTTGAAGGCAAGACCGCCATCGTCACCGGCTCCACCAGCGGCATAGGCCTGGGCATTGCCCGCGCCTTCGCCGCGCAGGGGGCGCACGTGATGCTCAACGGCCTGGGCCAGGCCGACGAGATCGAGTTCACCCGCGGCGCGCTGCAGCGCGAGTTCGGCGTGCGCGTGGCCTTCCATGGCGCGGACATGAGCCGGCCGGACGAGATCCGCGGCCTGGCCGCCCAGGCCGAGGCGGCTTTCGGCCGCGTGGACATCGTGGTCAACAACGCCGGCATACAGCACGTGGCGCCGGTGGAGGCATTTCCGCAGGCGAAGTGGGACGCTATCCTCGCCATCAACCTCACGGCCGCCTTCGTCCTGACGCAGGCCGTGGTGCCGGGCATGAAGGCGCGGCGCTTCGGCCGCCTCCTCAACGTCGCCTCGGCGCATGGGCTCACCGCGTCGCCGTTCAAGTCGGCCTACGTCGCGGCCAAGCACGGTTTGGTGGGCTTCACGCGCTGCGTGGCGGTGGAGCTGGCCGAGTTCGGCATCACGGCCAACACGCTGTGCCCGGGCTACGTGAAGACGCCGCTGGTGGACCGGCAGATCGCCGACCAGGCGCGCGCCCACGGCATCTCGCCGGAAGCGGTGGTGCGCGACGTGATGCTGGCCCACCAGGCGCGCAAGGCGTTCGTCCGCGTGGAGGAGCTGGCCGCGCTGGCGGTGTTCCTGGCCTCGGACGCGGCGGCTTCCATGACCGCCACGGCCATTCCCATGGACGGCGGCTGGACGCAGCATTGACGTCCGCTCCCCGCGTCATCAAGGAGGCGCCATGGACATGCTTGTGAAATCCGAGCGACGGCGCGCCGCGCCTCGGCCCGCCGTCAAGACGGTCAACCTGGCGCTGCAGGGCGGGGGCGCGCATGGCGCCTTCGCCTGGGGCGTGCTGGACCGGCTGATCGAGGACGGCCGCATCCGCTTCGAGGGCATCAGCGCCACCAGCGCCGGCGCCATGAACGCGGCGGTGCTGGCCCAGGGCTGGACCGCGGGCGGGCCGGAGGGCGCCCGCGCCGCGCTGCAGGCGTTCTGGCGCGACATCGCCGAGACCGGCGAGCGCTGCAACCCCTACCGCGCCATGCCCTGGATGCGCTGGATGCAGTCCTTCGGCGGCTTTTCGCTGGAGCACTCGCCCGCCTACCAGTGGATGGAGTTCCTCACGCGGATGTTCTCGCCGTACCAGCTCAACCCGCTGAACTTCAATCCGCTGCGCCAGGTGCTGGAGCGGCACGTGGATTTCGAGCGGCTGCGCCAGCACTCGGCGGTGAAGCTGTTCCTGTGCGCCACCAACGTGCAGACCTGCAAGGTGCGCATCTTCAGTTGCGCCGACGTCAGCGCCGACGCCGTGCTGGCTTCGGCCTGCCTGCCCTTCATGTTCCAGGCCGTGGAGATAGACGGCGAGCCCTACTGGGACGGCGGCTACATGGGCAACCCGGCCCTCTTTCCGCTGATCTACGACTGCGCGGCACGCGACGTGGTCATCGTCCACTTGAACCCCATCGTCCGCCCCGGCGTGCCGCGCACGGCCGGCGAAATCCTCAACCGGCTCAACGAGGTGAGCTTCAACTCCTCGCTGATGCGCGAGATGCGGGCCATCGTCTTCGTCACCGGGCTGATCGAGCAGGGCCAGCTTTCCAGCCGGGAGTTCAAGCAGATGCTCATCCACTCCATCCGCGCCGACGAGGTGATGAGCGGCTACGACGCCTCCAGCAAGCTCAACTGCGACTGGGACTTCCTCACCGAGCTGCGCGACGCCGGCCGCGCCCACGCCGGGCAGTGGCTGCAGCAGCACTTCGACGCGCTGGGCGTGCGCTCCAGCGTGGATTTGAGAGCGGAATTCTTGTGAGCCGCCCTCTGCGGGCGCCGCCGTTTTGCAAGGTGCACTGTTCAGAAATCTGAACGATGGCTGCCATGCAATGGGTGGGCGACGGGCACGTGGGTGAACGATGGCCTACCCGCGCGAGCGCTGGCTGGGGAATGCGGGGAAGGCCTTCGCCTCCCGTCAGCTCAGGCGCCTCGCCCTCTACATCGTCATGCCCGCTTTCGCGGGCATGACGGGTGAGGGTGCAAAGCGCCTGGGCCACGGGGCGGAGGGGCGCAACAACGCTTCGCGACACCTGAATCGCTGAGCAAGGAGCGAAACATGCAAACAGCCTTGGGCGGGGCCGCCACGGTGGCCGTGCTCGCCTGCGTCGCCCTCATGGGCTTCGCCATACAGCGCGGAGGCACCTGCACGGTCGCGGCCGTGGAGGAATTCGTCCAGCAGCGCGGCACGCGGCGGCTGCGCGCCATGGGCGAGGCGGCGCTGTGGGTGGCCGGCGGCCTGGCGCTGGCGCAGGCCGCGGGCTGGACCGCGGTGATGCCGGCGGCACAGCCCGTCTCGGCCGCCACGGTGGCGGGCGCGGTGCTGCTGGGGGCCGGCGCCTGGCTCAATGGCGCCTGCGTGTTCGGCGCCATCGCGCGGCTGGGCAGCGGGCAATGGGCCCAGGCGGCCGTGCCGCTGGGCTTTTACTTGGGCTGCCTGGGCCTTGGCGCCGTGCTGCCGGCACCCGCCGCGCCGGTGCCGTCGCACGCGGGCGGGCTGCCGGCGGCGCCGCTGGCCGCCGCCTTCGTCCTGTTCGCGCTGTGGCGCCTGGTGCGCGGCGTGTGGGGCCTGCGGGACGGGGCGCTGCGCGCCTTGCCGACGCGGGTGTGGGCGCCGCATGCGGCCACCACCGTGATCGGCATCTGCTTCCTGCTGAGCTGGCTCATCGCGGGCGCCTGGGCCTACACGGACCTGCTGGCGGCGCTGGCGCGGCGCATGGCGGCGAGCTCCACCTTGCCGCTGGAGCTGCTGGCCGCGCTGCTGGGCGGTGCCGTGCTGGGCGGCTGGACGGCAGGGCGCCTTCAGCCGGCCTGGCCCACGCCCGCCCAGTGGCTGCGCAGCCTGGCCGGCGGCGCGCTCATGGCCGTGGGCAGCCTGCTCATTCCCGGCTCCAACGACGGGCTGCTGCTGGTTGGGCTGCCGCTGCTGCACGCCCACGCCTGGCTGGCCCTGGCGGTGATGGTGCTCACCATCGCGGCGGCGATGCGGCTGTCGCGGCGGCAACGCCTGCCGGCGCTGGGCAAGGAGGCGCCATGAGCACGGAGCAGGCTTCGCGGATCGACACCGCCGCGCCGGCCGGACCGGCACCGGCGCCGGCCTCCCGGCCCGCCGCCCCGGGCCGCGCCACCGCGCTGGGCAACGCGCTGGTGCTCAGCGGCGCGCTGCTGGCGGCGCTGGCGGCGGTGCAGCGCTACACCCACCTGCTCGGCGCCTCGGGCAGCACCTTCAGCCTGGAGCGCGAGCGCTGCCACGGCGTGGTGCGCGCCGGGCGCAACGACTGCGGCACCAGCACCCACGCCTGCGCCGGGCAGGCGCGCGCGGATGCGCAGGCGCAGGAATGGATCAGCCTGCCCGCGGGCACCTGCGAGCGCATCGCGGGCGGCCGCCTGCGTGCCGGTGGCGGCGGCGCCTGATGGCTGCCACCTCGCCGCGCTGGCGCGCCTGGCTGCTGCTGGATGCGCTGGACGACGCCTTGCCCGCTCGCGTGCGTCAGCAGTTGCAGGCCGAGCAGTTCCGCGCGGAGCTGCTGGTGGCCGCGGTGCAGTTGCTGCTGCTGGTGCTGTTGTCGGCGCTGGTGGGCGTGACGCCGCCCGGCTACGCGCCGGACGCGCCCGTGCGCGCCGCGCCGCTGGGCCTGAGCCTGTTCGCGCTGCTGGTGCTGCTGCGCCTCTACGCCGCGTGGACCGGCCAATTGGGCCGCGCGCTGCTGGCGGCCGGCGTGGTGGCGGAGATGGCGGTGCTGCTGGGCACGCTGGCCGCCACGGCGCTGCAGTACGAGCAGCCGCCGCAGCTCGCGCTCAAGGGCCCGGCCTTCGTCTATGTCTTCGTCCTCATCGGCTTGCGCGCGCTGCGCTTCGAGCCCTTGTGGGTGCTCGTTTCCGGCGGCACGGCGCTGCTGGGCTGGTTCACCCTGCTGGCCTGGGTGCTGTGGGGCGCGCCGGTTCAACCCCTCACCTGGGACTACGTGACCTCGCTGCGCTCGCTGCAAGTCCACTTGGGCGCCGAGCTGGACCGGCTGCTGGCGCTGGCCGTGTTCACCGCCACGCTGGCGCTGGCCCTGGCGCGTGCCCGCGCGCTGCTGGTGCGGGCCCTGGCGCGGGAGCGCGCGGTGGCGGATTTGTCGCTGTTCTTCGACGACGCGGTGGCGCGGCGCATCACGGCCTCGGAGGCCGAGCTGATGGCGGGGCAGGGCGAGCGGCGCGAGGCGGCCATCCTGTTCCTGGACCTGCGCGGCTTCACCCAGGCGGCGGCCGAGCTGGGCCCGGAGGGCGTGATCGCGCTGTTGGGCGAGTACCAGCGGCTGGTGGTGCCCATCGTCCGCCGGCACGGCGGCAGCGTCGACAAGTACTTGGGCGACGGCATCCTGGCCAGCTTCGGCGCCGTGGTGCCGGATGCGTCACACGCCGCGCGGGCGCTGCGGGCGGTGGACGAGATCGTGCAGGCGGTGGACGGCTGGCGCGCGCGGCGCCGGGAGGCGGGCCTGGCCGCGCCGGACGTGGGCGCAGGCCTGGCCACGGGCGAGGTGGTGTCCGGCATCGTGGGCGACGGCCGGCGGCTGGAGTACACGGTCATCGGCGACGCGGTGAACCTCGCGGCCAAGCTGGAGAAGCACAACAAGGCGCAGGGCACGCGGGCCCTCGCCACGCGCGAGGCCTGCGAGCGGGCGCGGGCACAGGGCTACCGCGGCGACAAGCCGGTGTGCACGCAAGTCGAGGTGGCCGGCGTTGCGCAGCCGCTGGATTTGGCAGTGCTGTCAGATCGCCCACGCCGCCCACAAAATCAGCAAATGTGATTCGCGGTGCCGGAAATGAAAAAGGCCAGCATGTGCATGCTGGCCTTTTTGTTGGTGCCCAGGAGAGGACTCGAACCTCCACGGAGTTACCCGCTAGTACCTGAAACTAGTGCGTCTACCAATTCCGCCACCTGGGCAGGTGTTCGTCTCAGAAGCTGCGCAGTTTAGCAGTGTTTTTAGCGACTGCGCAAGCGTTTCTATCGATTTTTTTCAGGCAACTGCTTTTTCGTAGCCGGTGGCCTCGTCCAGGCCGCCGCGGTAGAGGGCGGCGACGAGGTCGGACTGCGTGACCATGCCGGCCAGGCGGCGGTCCTGGTCCACGACGGGAATGTGGTGCAGCCCCAGGTCGGACAGCAGCGGGACGAGCTCCACGATGTGCGTGTCCTCGCTGGCGCTGTGCACGCCGGAGCTCATGATCTGGCCCACCACCTCCGGCTTGTCGCTGTGCGTGAGGCCGCTGGGCCGCAGGAAATCGCGCAGCTTGCGCGCCCAACCGTCATGGCGGTCGAGCTGGGCGTGCTTCATGAAATCCACCAGGGTGATGATCCCGATCACGCGCCGCGCGCGGTCCAGCACGGGCAGCGCCTTGACGCGGTGGCGGCGCAGCAGGTGCCAGGCCTCGTCCAGCGAGGTGCCGAACTCCACCGTCACCACGTCGCGCGACATGATGTCCTTGCAGCGGATCACGCCGAAGCGCCGCCGGTAGGCCTGCGCCTCGGCCTGGCGCAGCAGGCTGTCGAGGTCGTCGCGGTCGATGTCCAGCACCTGGCCGTAGCGGTGCATCACGGCGTCCAGGTCTTCGGAGGTGAAACCCACGCGGCGGTTGGGCGCGGCGTCGGTCGTGCCATGGCCGGGCGCGGACGCCGCGCGATGCGGGTAGGCGCGGCCGGTGAGGTTGTTGTAGAGCACGGCCGCCAGCAGCAGCAGCGCCGTGTCCAGCGCCACGGGCGAGAGGACGAAGTGGAACCCCTGCGCCTGCACGGCCTGGCCACCCAACACCGCCGTGAGCGCCAGGGCGCCGCCGGGTGGATGCAGGCAGCGCAGCGCGAACATGGCCACCAGCGCCAGGGCCAGCGCCAGGCCCGCGGCCAGCGGCGTGGGGCCCAGCGCCAGCAGGCAGGCCATGCCCACGGCGGTCGAGATCACGTTGCCGCCGAACACCGGCCAGGGCTGCGCCAGCGGGCTGGCCGGCACGGCAAACAGCAGCACGGCCGAGGCGCCCATGGGGGCGATCAGCCAGGCCTGGCCCGCCTCCAGCATCGCCCGCGCCAGCAGCGCGGTGAACAGAATGCCCACCAGGCCGCCCGCGGCGGCGCGCAGCCGCTCGCGCGGCGCCACGTCCAGCCGCGGCGGCAGCAGGCGTTGAAGATCCAGGGTGCGTGGAAACTGCATCACGAACGGAGGGGGTCTTACCGGCAAAGGGCGCGAGTCTGCCCTATGCCCGCTTTTGGTGCGTGTTTAGGGTCAAGGGGAAAGCTGAAACGGCGGGCGCCGTGGCCCGCCGTTGAATGCTTTTCCCGTGCCGGTGCTCAGGCGGCGTCCTGGAACTGCTCCAGCGGGCCGAAGAACTCCCAGCGCAGCCGGTCCGGCGCCACGCCCAAACCCAGCGCCTGGTGGCGCACGGCCTGCATGAAGGGCTTGGGGCCTATGAAATACAGGTCCACGTCGCGGTCGGCGGGCAGGTGCTGGGCCAGCACGTCCGGCGTCAGTCGGCCCACGCCGTGCGGCTGGTCGCCCTGGCGCGGTTCGTCGTAGAGGAAGAAGGCCTGCACGTTGGGGTGCTGCGCGGCCAGGGCCTGCACGCGCTCGCGGAAGGCGTGCACGCCGCCGTGGCGCGCGGCGTGCAGGAAGTGCACGGGGCGGCCCGTTTCGGCCACGGTTTCCAGGATGGCCATGGCCGGCGTGATGCCCACGCCGCCGGTGACCAGCAGCAGCGGGCGGTGGGCCGTGGCCTCGTCCAGGACGAATTCGCCCGCGGGCTGCAGCACCTGCAGCTCGGTGCCCACTTGCGCCTGGTCGTGCAGCCAGTTGGAGACCTTGCCGCCTTGTTCGCGCTTGACGCTGATGCGCCAGGTGTCGCCGCCCGGCGCGCCGGAGAGCGAGTAGTTGCGGCGCAGGGGCTGGCCGTCGATGTCGAGCACCAGCGTCAGGTACTGGCCGGGCTGGTAGGCGGGCAGGGCGCCACCGTCCACGGGGGCCAGGTAGAAGGACGTGATCAGCTCGCTTTCCACCTCGCGCCGCGCGACGCGGAAGGCGCGCGCGCCGCGCCAGCCGCCGGGGCGCTGGGCGTTCTCGGTGTAGAGCTGCTCCTCGGCCTGGATGAGCACGTCGGCCAGGGCGCCGTAGGCCTGGCCCCAGGCGTCGATGATCTCGTCCGTCGCGGCCGGGCCCAGCACTTCGCGGATGGCGCGCAGCAGGTACTGGCCGACGATGGGGTAGTGCTCAGGCAGCACGCCCAGCGCCACGTGCTTGTGGATGATGGCCGGCAGCGCGCCGGAGAGGGCCTGCAGCCGGTCGATGTTGGCGGCGTAGGCGAGCACGGCATGCGCCAGCGCGCGCGGCTGCGTGCCGCCGGCCTGGTGCGCCTCGTTGAAAAAGGCCTTCACTTCCGGACGCTCGCGGAACATCAGCGGGTAGAAGTGGCGGGTGATGGCTTCGCCGTGCTCTTGCAGCACGGGCACGGTGGCTTTCACCAGGGCAATGGTCTTGGCGGACAGCATGTCGGTCTCCAGTCGGATGCGGGCAAGGGTGTTTGTCCTTTATCAAGACGCGGGCCAGGTGGCTGTGTCAAGGCAAGTGCTTGATTTATCTCATGGTGCGTTTGGTTGTGGTCTTTTCGACTGCGTGCGTATCGTTGTCGGAAACACCACAATGTAGTCATGAGCACACAGCCACCCGCCAGCCCGTCCCCGTCCGCGCGCCATGCCGCGCTGCTTTCGGCCGTGCAGGCCATGGCGCAGGCCGATGCCGCGGCGCTGCTGCGCCTGGACGGCGAGGCGCTGGTGCCCGTGGCCGTGCAGGGGCTCAACGAGGAGGTGATGGGCCGGCGCTTTCCCGTGCAGGCCCATCCGCGCTTGGCGCTGCTGCTGCGCAGCCCGCAGGGCCTGCGGCTGCCGGCGGACTGCGCGCTGCCGGACCCCTATGACGGGCTGGTGGCACACCAGCCGGAAATCCTGCCGGTACACGACTGCATGGGCGTGCCGCTGCGCCTGCGCGGCGAGCCCTGGGGGCTGCTGACGCTGGACGCCCTGCAGCCCGCCCGCTTCGACGCGGTGCAGGCGCAGTTGCCGGCGCTGGCACGCCTGGTGGAGCAGGGGCTGGAAGCGGCGCAGACCATTCGCGAGCTGGCCGACAGCGCCGCGCACGAGCACGAGCTGGTCCGCGAGCTGCAGGCCAGCACCCGCGCACCGCGCGAGCTGCTTGGGCGCAGCGCCGCCATGCAGCGGCTGCGGCGCGAGATCGCCACCGTCGCGCCGACCGACCTGACGGTGCTCGTCCTGGGCGAGACCGGCGTGGGCAAGGAGCTCGTTGCGCAGCGGCTGCACGCCGAGTCGCTGCGGGCCGAGCGGCCGCTGGTGCAGGTGAACTGCGCGGCGCTGCCGGAAACGCTGGCCGACAGCGAGCTGTTCGGCCACCGGCGCGGCGCCTTCACCGGCGCGACGCAGGCACGCGCGGGGCGTTTCCAGCTCGCCGACGGCGGCACGCTGTTCCTGGACGAGGTGGGCGAGCTGTCGCTGGCGGTGCAGGCCAAGCTGCTGCGCGTGCTGCAAAGCGGCGAAGTGCAGCGCCCGGGCAGCGACGAGCTGGTCCACGTGGACGTGCGCGTGATCGCCGCCACCAACCGCGACTTGGCGGCCGAGGTGGCGGCCGGGCGCTTTCGCGCCGACCTCTACCACCGGCTGGCGGTGTACCCGCTGCTGGTGCCGCCGCTGCGCGAGCGTGGGCGCGACGTGCTGGCGCTGGCCGAGGGTTTCCTGGAGGAGAACCAGCACCGCCTGGGCGCACGCAACCTGCGCTTGTCGCCGGCCAGCAGGACGCTGCTGTTGCAGCAGTCCTGGCCCGGCAACGTGCGCGAGCTGGAGCACCTGGTCAGCCGCGCGGCGCTGCGCGCGCGCATGGAGGCGGGCAAGGGGCGCTGGGTGGCCATAGAGCCGCGGCACCTGTTGGGCGACGTGGCGGCGGGCGCGGCCCTGTCGCCACCTTTGCTGCCCGTGGCGGCCGCCAACGAAGCCGCCGGCGCCGAAATCCAGGCGCGGACCGCAGCCGACGCCGAGCCGGCGGATGCGGCTGCGGCGCCGGGAATGGGCTTGCGGGAAGCGACCGACGCCTTCCAGCGGCGCTGGCTGCAGGCGTCGCTGGCGCGGCATGGCGGCTCCATGTCGGCGGCGGCGCGCGAGGCGGGCATGGATCGCAGCAATTTCCACCGGCTGGTGCGCCGCCTGGGGCTGCCGGCGGGCCCGCGCCGCGGGCTTGGCTAAGCTGGCGGCCATGGGCAAGGAACACAGCATCCGATTGGGCGCACAGGGGCCGCGCGAGCGCTGGAGCCTGGACGCGGGCGGCGCCGACGTGGCGCGCCTGGACATTCCGGCCGACGCGCAGCGCGAGCGGCATTTCGAGCTCGACTGCCGCTTCGTGGTGAAGCGCCGCACCGGCGTGGAGGACGCGTGGCACGAGCTGCGCGTGTCGGTGGACGGCGCGCTGCGCTGGTCGCGCCGGGTGGAGAGCGGCGAGGGCAGCGACTCGCTGGACTACCGTTTCAGCTTGCAGCTGCCGCCGGGGCAGCCGCTGCGCCTCCTGGCCACCACGGCGGTGCAGGGCGTGCAGCGCGTGTCGCTGGTGTGGGAGGCGGTGGAGGAGTGACGGCCGGGCGCCGGTGGGCGCCGGCCTTGGGACATCAAGCCGGGCGGCTGGCCGCGGCGAACTTGCCGTAGATGGCGCGCAGGTGCTCGTTGAGCCCCGGCCGCTGCAGGTCGAGCAGCCCGGCGATTTCCTTGCTCGTGAAACCCTTGCTCAGGAACGTGAGCAGCTCGTTTTCGCGCGGCGTCAGCGCGGCGGCGGCGGGGGCGTCGCGAAAGTCCGCCAGCATGCGCCGCGCGATGGCGGGGGACAGCGGCGGCTGTCCGCGCACGATTTTTTGCAGCTCCTCCACCAGCAGCTCGAAGCGGTCTTCCTTGAGCAGGTAGCCGTCGGCACCGCGCTGCAGCGCGGGGTAGAGGTGCTCGTCGTCGGCGTACAGCGTGGTGGCGATGCAACAGGCGGGGGCGGTGGCCAGCTCGGACAACAGCGTCAGGCCGTCGCCGTCGGCCAGCTCCAGATCGACCAGGACGAGGCGGAAGGGGTCGTCCTGCGTGCCGGCCAGGTGGCGCCGCGCGGACTCCAGCGTCGGGGCCTCGGTGATGGCCATGTCGCTGCTGAAACTCTCGCCAACGACCCGGCAAAGGAAGCTGCGCGCGACCGGATTGCCTTCAAGAATCAAGACCTTCACGGCCATGGTGGTGCAGCTTTGTTCTGGGATAAGAAGCCGCTGCGCCGGCAGCGCGGGCGTGAAGAAATGCGGCCGTCGAGTTGTTGAAATTATCCTAACACCCGCTAACCTTGCGCCCGCTTTGGCGGTGCCGCCTCTCGTGCCGGGCTGCCAAATCCGGCCTGTTTCGGCCGCTTGCCGGCTGTTCCCCCAACAGAAAGCATCGATGCGAATTCTCATCGCCAACGACGATGGCTACCTCGCGCCCGGCCTGGCCGCCCTGGTGGCTGCCGTGCAGGACCTGGGCGAGATCGACGTGATCGCGCCTGAGCAAAACGCCAGCGGCACTTCCAACTCGCTGAGCCTGCACCGGCCGCTGTCGGTGTTCAAGGCGGGCAACGGCTTCAACGTCGTCAACGGCACGCCCTCGGACTGCGTGCACGTGGCCCTCACCGGGCTGCTGCCGCAGCGGCCGGACCTGGTGCTGTCGGGCATCAACAACGGTGCCAACATGGGCGACGACACGCTCTACTCCGGCACCGTGGCCGCAGCCATGGAGGGTTTTCTCTTCGGCGTGCCGGCCATCGCCTTCTCGCAGACCGAGCGCGGCTGGCAGCACCTGGACAGCGCCGCGCGCACGGCGCGCGCCATTGTGGAGGAGGTGCTGCGCCAGCCGCCCGCGCCGGGGCCGTGGCTGCTCAACGTCAACATCCCCGTTCATGCCGAGGCCGAGAAGCTGCCGCGTATGGTGACGCGGCTGGGCCGGCGCCACGCCAGCGAGCCCGTCATCCGGCAGCTCAACCCGCGCGGCGAGCCCATGTATTGGATAGGCCCTGCGGGCGACGCGCGCGAGGCCGGCGAGGGCACGGACTTCCACGCCACCGCCCACGGCAAGGTGTCCATCACGCCGCTGCAGGTGGACCTGACCTCGCATGCCACGCTGCCCGCGTGGCGCGCCGCCTTGCAGCGCACGCAGCCATGAAGCCGCGCGGGCCGCGCTTTCCCATAGGCCTGGACCGGGTTTCGCCCGGCGCCCAGGCGCCGGGCACCACGCAGCGCCCGCAACGCCCCGTGCACGAAGCCGCCGCCGACGCGCGCCGGCGCAGCGCGCCTATCGGTCTGCCCAGCGGCCTTGGACTGGACTCGGTGGCCGTGCGCGCGCGCATGGTGCAGCGCCTGCGCGCGCAAGGGCTGCTGTGCGAGCCTGTGCTGCAGGCGCTGGAGCAGGTGCCGCGCCACCACTTCGTGGACCCGGCGCTGGTGGCGCAGGCCTACGAGGACACGGCGCTGCCCATAGGCCACGGCCAGACGATTTCCAAACCTTCGGTGGTGGCGCGCATGCTGGCACTGCTGTTCGAGGGCCGTTCCGCGCGCCAGCGCGGCTCGCTTGGGCGGGTGCTGGAGATCGGCACGGGCAGCGGCTACCAGGCGGCGCTGTTGGGCGTGCTGGGCACGCAGGTGATTTCGGTGGAGCGGCTGCGCCCGCTGCACGAGCGCGCGCGCACGCTGCTGCAGCCGCTGCGCCGCGCCAACATGCGGCTGGTGTGGGCCGACGGCTGCCAGGGTCATCCGCCCAATGCCCCCTATGACACCGTGATTGCCGCGGCCGGTGGCGAGGCGCTGCCGCAGTCCTGGCTGGACCAGATGGCCCCGGGAGCTCGCCTGGTGGCCCCGTTGCATACCCGGGCCGCGGGCGGCCAGGTGCTGATGGTGGTGGACCGCACCGAGACCGACTGGGTGCGTCAGGTGCACGAGGCCGTGCATTTCGTGCCCCTAAAATCCGGCCTTGGTTGAACGGAGGGTCGTTTTGTCGATGAGTTCCATCTCCTGGCGTGGTGCCTGGGCCGTGGCGGCCGGCGTGTCGACGGTGCTGATCGTCGGCTGCGCATCGCCCACGCAGCAAGCGCCCGTCGAGGATCGCGCCCGCACGCCCGTGCGCCCGCAGTCCACGGCGCCCGCGCCCGTGGCCGTGCCTGAAGTGCCCGTCAAGCCGCTGCGCGGCATTGAAAACGCCGGCAAGCCCGGCTATTACACCGTCCGCCCCGGCGACACGCTCATTCGCATTGGCCTGGAAAACGGCCAGAGCTGGAAAGACCTGGCGCGCTGGAACGGCATAGACAACGCCAACCTGATCGAGGTCGGCGAGGTGGTGCGCGTGGTGCCGCCCAACGTGGACCCGACGGCCGTGGCCTCGCGCCCGGTGAACAGCTCGCGCGTGGAAAGCCGCCCGCTGGACGCCAAGCCCGCCGCTTCCGCAAGCGCGGCGGCCTCCGGCGCCTCGGCTTCCTCGTCCGCGTCGGCTTCCAGCCCGGCAGGCGCTGCGTCCACCGCCGCGCCCGTGACGGCCGCAGCCACGCCCAGCGACACGGCGTCCGCCGCGCCCACGCCCGCCGCGCCGGCGCGCGAGACGGCGGCCAAGGACCCGGACGACAACATCAACTGGATCTGGCCGGCCGGCGGCAGCGTCTCCAGCGCCTTCGACGACTCGCGCAACAAGGGCATCAGCATCTCCGGCAAGGCGGGCGACCCCGTCGTGGCCGCCGCCGATGGCCGCGTGGTCTATGCCGGGTCGGGCCTGCGCGGCTACGGCAACCTCGTCATCGTCAAACACAACAACACGTACCTCACGGCTTACGCACACAACCAGACGCTGCTGGTCAAGGAAGATCAGGTCGTCAAGCGTGGGCAGCGTATCGCCGAGATGGGTTCCAGCGACGCCAGTCGCGTGCAGTTGCACTTCGAGATCCGCAAACAGGGCAAGCCGATCGATCCGACCCGGCTGCTTCCGCCGCGTTGACGGCATGACTTCTTCACCGGAGGTGACCGATGAGCAAGCGATTCGATGTACGCGAGGGCTCGGCGGTGATTCCGGTGAACATCGCGCCGCTGGTGGCGGCGCTGGACGAGCTGGAGTCCGCGGCGCCGCCAGGCGCCCTGGCCGAGCCTGACGCGGCCCACGCCGCCGAGCCTGCCGCGGCCGCCGAAGGCAGCACGCCGCTGCCCATGGGCGAGTCCGACGTCGGCAACACCCTGCAGCTCTATTTGCGCGAGATCCGCCGCGCGCCGCTGCTCACCGCCGAGCAGGAGTACGAAACCGCCGTGCGCGCCCGCGCCGGCGACTTCCAGGCCAGGCAAGCCATGATCGAGCGCAACCTGCGCCTGGTCGTGAGCATCGCCAAGAACTACTTGGGCCGCGGCCTGCCCATGACCGACCTCATAGAGGAAGGCAACCTGGGGCTGATGCACGCCATCGGCAAGTTCGAGCCGGAGCGGGGCTTTCGCTTCTCCACCTACGCCTCGTGGTGGATACGCCAGAACATAGAGCGGGCGATCATGCACCAGGCCCGCCTGGTGAGGCTGCCGGTGCACGTGGTGCGCGAGCTCAACCAGGTGCTCAAGATGCGCCGCGCGCTGGAGAGCGAGAACGCCAAGCCGGGCCAGTCCAAGGAACGCGCGGTGAGCGTGGAGCAGGTGGCCGCGGCGCTGAACCGTCCGGTGCAGGAGGTGGCGGCGCTTTTGCGCTTTGCCGAGCAGCCCACCTCGCTGGACGCGCCGCTGGAGCGCGACCAGGGCGAGTCCATGCTGGACACCGTGGCCGACGACCAGGCCATCGATCCCCTGGGCCAAACCCTGGTGCGCGAGGTGGAGCAGTTGCTGCGCAGCGGCATTTCCGAGCTCAACGAGCGCGAGCGCGAGGTGCTCACCGGCCGCTACGGGCTGCATGACCGCGAGCCCGAGACGCTGGAGGTGCTGGCCGAGCGCATGGGGCTCACGCGCGAGCGCATCCGCCAGATCCAGCAGGAGGCGCTGGTGAAGCTCAAGCGGCGCATGGCCCGCCACGGCGTGGACCGCGACTCCATCTTCTGACCGAAGCAGCAGGCGGGCCCGGTTCGCCGCGAATTTGTCTCGCGCGCCGCCGCCGCCATGGCCGCGCGCAAGGGGGCACCTTTGCCGCGGGCGGGATAATCCGCGTCCATGACGGTTGACAAGGAATGGCTGCGCGTCGAATCGCTGGATCTCGATGCGCAAGGCGTGGCCCACAACGCCGAGGGGAAAGTCGTCTTCATCGAAGGTGCGCTGCCGGGCGAACAGGTGCAGGTGCAGGTGTCGCGGCGCAAGAACAACTGGGAGCAGGGCGTGCTCGAAGCGCTGCGGCGCGAGAGCCCGCAGCGCGTGACGCCCGGCTGTCCGCACTTCGGCCTGCACGCCGGTGCCTGCGGCGGCTGCAAGATGCAGCACCTGCACGCCGGGGCGCAGATTGCCATCAAGCAGCGCGTGCTGGAGGACAACCTCTGGCACCTGGGCAAGGTCAAGCCGGAGCGCATGCTGCGCCCGGTGGAAGGGCCGACCTGGGGCTACCGCTACCGCGCCCGCCTGTCGGTGCGCCACGTGGTCAAGAAGGGCACGGTGCTGGTGGGTTTCCACGAGCGCAAGTCGCGCTACGTCGCCGACATGCAGCAGTGCGAGGTGCTGCCGCCACATGTGAGCGCACTGCTCATGCCGCTGCGCGCGCTGGTGGCCGCCATGGAGGCGCGCGACCGGCTGCCGCAGATCGAGGTCGCCATAGGCGAAGGCCCGCTCGGCCTCGTGACGGCGCTGGTGCTGCGCCACCTGGAGCCGCTGAGCGAGGGCGACGTGCAAAAGCTGCGTGCCTTCGCCGCCGAGCACGGCGTGCAGTGGTGGCTGCAGCCCAAGGGGCCGGACACGGTGCACCTGCTCGACACGGACGGCCCGGAGCTGGCCTATTCGCTGCCGGAGTTCGGCGTGGTCATGCCCTTCAAGCCCACCGACTTCACGCAGGTCAACCACCACATCAACACCGTGCTGGTGGGCCGCGCGCTGCGGCTGCTGCAGGTGCAGCCGGACGAGCGCGTCATCGACTGGTTCTGCGGCCTGGGCAATTTCACGCTGCCGCTGGCCACGCAGGCGCGCGAGGTGCTGGGCATCGAGGGCAGCGAGGCGCTGGTGCAGCGCTCGCGCGAGAACGCGCAGCGCAATGCGCTGGCGCACAAGGCGAGCTTCGCGGCGCGCAACCTCTTCGAGCTCACGCCGGCGGACGTCACGGCCTACGGCTCGGCGCAGCGCTGGCTGGTGGACCCGCCGCGCGAGGGCGCCTTCGCCCTGGCCAAGGCGCTGGCCGACTTGCGCCAGTCGCCGGAGCTGGTGCCCGAGGGCTGGCGGATGCCGCAGCGCATCGTCTACGTGAGCTGCAACCCCGCCACGCTGGCGCGCGACGCCGGGCTGCTGGTGCACCAGGCCGGCTACCGCTGCACGGCTGCCGGCGCGGTGAACATGTTCCCTCACACGGCGCACGTGGAAAGCATGGCGGTGTTCGAGTACGACCCCAACTTCGTTCCCAAGGCGGCCGAGGCCGGGGAAGCCGTCCCGGCGGTGGAGCCGCCGGCTGTGGCCGGCGAAGCGGCGCCGCAGTAGGCAGCCCGCGCAGTCCGCCCAATGAAAAAGGCCCCTCGCGGGGCCTTTTGCTTTGCTGGGGTACGAGCTTGTTCGGGTTATTCGCGGTCGCCGCCGAAGATGCCCAGCAGGGCCAGCAGGTTCTGGAAGATGTTGTACAGGTCCAGGTAGATGGCCAGCGTGGCGGTGATGTAGTTCGTTTCGCCGCCGTCGATCACGCGCTTGATGTCATAGAGCATGAAGGCAGAGAACAGGCCGATGGCGATGACGGACAGCGTCATCATCAGCGCGCTGGACTGCACGAACAGGTTCACCAGACCGGCCACCAGCAGCAGGATCACGCCCACGAACAGGAACTTGCCCATGTTCGAGAGGTCGCGCTTGATGACGGTGGCCAAAGACGCCACGGCCAGGAACACGCCCGCCGTGCCGCCGAAGGCCAGCATCACGAGTTGCGCGCCGTTGGAGAAGCCCAGCACCATGGCCAGCAGCCGCGACAGCATCAGGCCCATGAAGAAGGTGAAGGCCAGCAGCACGCCGACGCCGGCGGCCGAGTCCTTGGTCTTCTCGATGGCGAACATCAGGCCGAAAGCGCCCACCAGGAACACGATGGCGGCCATGCCGTTGCCCATGGCGGCCACGATGCCCGTGCTCACGCCCACCCAGGCGCCCAGCACCGTGGGCACCAGCGACAGCGCCAGCAGCCAGTAGGTGTTGCGCAGGACGCGGTTGCGCTGCGCGCTGAGCGAGCCCGCCGCTCCCTGGCCGGAGTAGACGGTCTGCAAGCGTTGGTCCATGAAAGAAGCCTCCAAAGTGGTCTGAACGCGGGTTCGATCCGCTCAATGAATTCTAGTTCCGCCGTTTGGGGGATTGCCTTGGGCGCACCAGCGTGTCGCGTGGGGCCGCCGTTTGCTGCGCGGGCGGTGATTTCTGTTTTTCAACGGCGCCATGCAAAGGCCCCGGTGGCTGCCCCTACAGTAGCGGCCCTTTTCAATTCCCCCGAAGAGCAGTTCCAACATGAAGAACCGACCGATGCTGACCCAGGACGACGTGCAGGCCATGGGCGAGGCTGCCCGCGCCGAAGCGCAGGCCAATGGCTGGGCCGTGACCATCGCCATCGTGGACGACGGCGGCCACCTGCTGTGGCTGCAGCGCCTGGACGGCGCCGCGCCTGTGTCGGCCCAAATCGCCCCGGCCAAGGCCCGCACCGCCGCGCTGGGCCGCCGCGAGAGCAAGGGCTACGAGGACATGATCAACCAGGGCCGCACCTCGTTCCTGAGCGCGCCCGGCATTGACGGCCTGCTCGAAGGCGGCGTGCCCGTGATCATCGAGGGCCACTGCATCGGCGCCGTGGGCGTGAGCGGCGTGAAGTCCAACGAGGACGCGCAGATCGCCCGCGCCGGCATCGCCGTGCTGCAAGCCGCCTGACGCCCCACACCCGATGCCTGCCGGCCCCCACCGGCGGGTGTCGCCACGGCCCGTGCACCATCCCGGCGCACGCGGCAAGGCAGTCCGAAGTGTGAATACGATCGGCAGCAACTCCTCACGCGGTGCGGGGTAGCGCCGGGGGGAAACCCTGGGTCCGCTATAATTCCAAGGTTTACCCGCCAACACCCCGCCCGGCGAAATTCGCCTCTGCTGCCACCGGTTCCCCGCCGGTTGCGCACCAACATCGAGCGCTTTCAGCAGCGCCGGGCGTGCACACACACCGGAGTCTTCCTTGCTGCCTGTACAGCCTCCCGCACTTCTCGCACTTGCAGACGGCACGGTCTTTCAGGGCACCTCGATCGGCGCAGCCGGTCATACCGTCGGCGAAGTGGTGTTCAACACCGCGCTCACCGGCTACCAGGAAATCCTCACCGACCCGAGCTACTGCCGCCAGATCGTCACGCTGACGTATCCGCACATCGGCAACTACGGCGTCAACGGCGAGGATGTCGAGGCGTCGAAGGTCCATGCCGCAGGTCTGGTGATCAAGGACTTGCCCGTTCGCCTGTCCAACTTCCGTGCCGGCCAGTCGCTCACCGAATACCTGCAAAGCCAGGGCACGGTGGCCATTGCCGACATCGACACGCGCCGCCTGACGCGCGTGCTGCGCACCACCGGCGCGCAAAACGGCTGCATCGTGGCCTTCCCGGTCGGCACCGTGATCACCGAGGCGCACAAGGCCGAAGCCGTGGAGCGCGCCAAGGCCGCCCCCAGCATGGCCGGCCTGGACCTGGCCAAGGTCGTCACCACGCGCGAGTCCTACGAGTGGACGCAGACCGAATGGGAGCTGGGCAACGGCTACGGCACCCAAGCGGCGCCGCGCTTTCACGTCGTGGCCTATGACTACGGCGTCAAGCTCAACATCCTGCGCATGCTCGCCAGCCGCGGCTGCCGCGTGACGGTGCTGCCGGCGCAGACGCCTGCGCGCGAGGCGCTGGCCTTCAAGCCCGACGGCTTCTTCCTCTCCAACGGCCCCGGCGACCCGCAGCCCTGCAACTACGCCATCGAGGCCGCGCGCGAGCTCATCAACAGCGGCGTGCCCACCTTCGGCATCTGCCTGGGCCACCAGATCATGGCCCTGGCCGCCGGCGCGCCGACCTACAAGATGAAGTTCGGCCACCACGGCGCCAACCATCCGGTCAAGGACCTGGACAACGGCCGCGTGAGCATCACCAGCCAGAACCACGGCTTTGCCGTGAAGGCCGATGCGCTGCCGGCCAACCTGCGCGCCACGCACGTGAGCCTGTTCGACGGCTCGCTGCAAGGCCTGGCCTGGACCGACCAGCCCGCCTTCTGCTTCCAGGGGCACCCCGAGGCCTCCCCCGGCCCGCATGACATCGCTTATTTGTTTGACCGCTTCATTGAGCTGATGGCGGCGCGCAAGACGGAGAAGAACTGAGATGCCCAAGCGCACTGACATCAAGAGCGTCCTCATCATCGGCGCCGGTCCGATCATCATCGGCCAGGCCTGCGAGTTCGACTATTCCGGCGCCCAGGCCTGCAAGGCGCTGCGCGAGGAGGGCTACAAGGTCATCCTCGTCAACTCCAACCCGGCGACCATCATGACGGACCCGGCCACGGCCGACGTCACGTACATCGAGCCCATCACCTGGCAGGTGGTGGAGCGCATCATCGCCAAGGAGCGCCCGGACGTCATCCTGCCCACAATGGGCGGCCAGACCGCGCTCAACTGCGCGCTGGACCTGCACCGCCACGGCGTGCTGGAAAAGTACGGCGTGGAGATGATCGGCGCCAACGAGCACGCCATCGAGAAGGCCGAGGATCGCCAGAAGTTCAAGGAGGCCATGACCAAGATTGGTCTGGACTCCGCCAAGAGCGGCATCGCCCACAGCATGGAAGAGGCCTGGGGCGTGCAAAAGCGCATCCAGGCCGAGATCGGCGGGCCGGGCTTCCCCATGGTCATCCGTCCCAGCTTCACGTTGGGTGGCACGGGTGGCGGCATTGCCTACAACCCGGAAGAGTTCGAGGAAATCTGCAAGCGCGGCCTGGATCTCTCGCCGACCAAGGAACTGCTGATCGAGGAGAGCCTCATCGGCTGGAAGGAGTACGAGATGGAAGTGGTCCGCGACAAGGCGGACAACTGCATCATCGTGTGCTCCATCGAGAACCTGGACCCGATGGGCATCCACACCGGCGACTCCATCACGGTTGCGCCGGCGCAGACGCTCACCGACAAGGAATACCAGCTCCTGCGCAACGCCTCCATCGCCATCCTGCGCGAGATCGGCGTGGACACCGGCGGCTCCAACGTGCAGTTCTCGATCAACCCGGTCAACGGCCGCATGATCGTGATCGAGATGAACCCGCGCGTGAGCCGCAGCTCGGCGCTGGCTTCCAAGGCCACGGGCTTCCCCATCGCCAAGATCGCCGCCAAGCTGGCCGTGGGCTACACGCTCGACGAGCTCAAGAACGACATCACCGGCGGCGCCACGCCGGCCTCGTTCGAGCCCAGCATCGACTACGTGGTCACCAAGATCCCGCGCTTCGCGTTCGAGAAATTCCGCGAGGCCGATCCGCACCTGACCACGCAGATGAAGTCCGTGGGCGAGGTGATGGCCATGGGCCGCACCTTCCAGGAAAGCTTCCAGAAGGCGCTGCGCGGCCTGGAAACCGGCATCGACGGCCTGTCCGAGCGTTCCACCGACCGCGACGAGATCGTCGAGGAAATCGGCAGCCCGGGCCCCGAGCGCATCCTGTTCGTGGGCGATGCCTTCCGCATCGGCATGAGCCTGGACGAGATCTTCGAAGAGACCGCCATCGACCCGTGGTTCCTGGCGCAGATCGAGCAGATCATCCAGACCGAGAAGGCGCTGCAGGGCCGCACGGTGGAGAGCCTGTCCAAGGACGAGCTCTACTTCCTCAAGCGCAAGGGCTTCTCCGACAAGCGCCTGGGCAAGCTGCTGGGCAGCAACCAGCATGACGTGCGCCGCGCCCGCCACGCCCTGGGCGTGCGTCCGGTCTACAAGCGCGTGGACACCTGCGCCGCCGAGTTCGAGACGCAGACCGCCTACATGTACTCCACGTACGACGAGGAGTGCGAAGCGCAGCCCAGCGACAAGAAGAAGATCATGGTGCTCGGCGGCGGTCCCAACCGCATCGGCCAGGGCATCGAGTTCGACTACTGCTGCGTGCACGCGGCGCTGGCGATGCGCGAGGACGGGTACGAGACCATCATGGTCAACTGCAACCCGGAAACCGTCTCCACCGACTACGACACCTCCGACCGCCTGTACTTCGAGCCCGTGACGCTGGAAGACGTGCTGGAGATCGTGGACAAGGAAAAGCCCGTCGGCGTGATCGTCCAGTACGGCGGCCAGACGCCGCTGAAGCTGGCGCTGGACCTGGAAGCCAACGGCGTGCCCATCATCGGCACGACGCCTGACTCCATCGACATCGCCGAGGACCGCGAGCGCTTCCAGAAGCTGCTGCACGAGCTGGGCCTCAAGCAGCCGCCCAACCGCACCGCCCGCACCGAAGAGGCGGCGCTGCAACTGGCGCACGAGATCGGCTACCCGCTGGTGGTGCGTCCGAGCTACGTGCTGGGCGGCCGCGCGATGGAAATCGTGCACGGCGACAAGGACCTGGAGCGCTACATGCGCGAGGCCGTGCGCGTGTCCGAGAAGTCGCCGGTGCTGCTGGACCGCTTCCTGGACGACGCCATCGAGGTGGACGTGGACTGCATCAGCGACGGCGAGGCCGTCATGATCGGCGGGATCATGGAGCACATCGAGCAGGCCGGCGTGCACTCTGGCGACTCCGCCTGCTCGCTGCCGCCGTACTCGCTGCCGGCCGCGCTGCAGGACGAGCTGCGCCGCCAGACCGCGCTGATGGCCCGCGCGCTCAAGGTCGTCGGCCTGATGAACGTGCAGTTCGCCATCCAGGGCGAGGGCGACAAGGCCGTCGTCTACGTGCTGGAAGTGAACCCGCGTGCCTCGCGCACCGTGCCCTACGTGTCCAAGGCGACCAGCCAGCCACTGGCCAAGATCGCCGCTCGCTGCATGGCCGGACAGAAGCTGGTCGAGCAGAAGGGCCCGGACGGCCTCGCGCCGCGCGAGGTGGTGCCGCCGTACTTCAGCGTCAAGGAAGCGGTGTTCCCCTTCAACAAGTTCCCGGGCGTGGACCCCATCCTCGGCCCCGAGATGCGCTCCACGGGCGAGGTCATGGGGGTGGGCAAGAGCTTCGGCGAGGCCATGCTCAAGAGCCAGCTCGGCGCGGGCTCGCGCCTGCCGACCTCCGGCACGGTGGTGATCAGCGTGAAGAACAGCGACAAGGCGCGTGCCGTCCAAGTCGCCGCCGAGCTGCACAAGCTGGGCTTCAAGCTGCTGGCCACCAAGGGCACGGCCGCGGCCATCGCCGCCGCCGACATCCCGGTGAAGACGGTCAACAAGGTCAAGGACGGCCGCCCGCACATCGCCGACATGGTCAAGGCCGGCGAGATCCAGCTGGTGTTCACGACGGTGGACGAAACGCGCACGGCGATCGCCGACTCGCGCTACATCCGCACCGCCGCGCTGGCCAACCGCGTGACCTACTACACGACCATGGCCGGCTGCGAAGCCGCCACCGAAGCGCTCAAGCACCAGGATGACCTCAGCGTCATCTCGCTGCAGGAGATGCACGCTCAGCTGCACTAAACTGCGGCCGCGTCGCCGCCGCTCCGGTTCACAACGGAGCGGCGGTTTTCACATCACTGAAACGCGCCGTGGGCGCGTTTTGCTTTTGATCCAACGTCCACAACATGGCCACCATTCCCATTACCAAGCGCGGCGCGGAGAAGCTCAAGGAGGAGCTGCAGCGCCTGAAGTACGTCGAGCGGCCCGCGGTGGTGCTGGCCATTCAGGAAGCGCGCGCGCAGGGTGACCTTTCGGAGAACGCCGAGTACGACGCGGCCAAGGACAAGCAGGGCTTCATCGAAGGCCGCATCCTGGAAATCGAAGGCAAGCTGGCCGCTGCGCAGGTGATCGATCCCTCCGGCCTGGACGCTGGCGGCCGCGTGGTGTTCGGCGCCACGGTGGACCTGGAAGACGAGGCCACGGGCATGAGCGTGACCTACCAGATCGTGGGCGACGACGAGGCCGACCTCAAGCAGGGCCTGATCTCCATCAGCTCGCCCATCGCGCGCGCGCTCATCGGCAAGGAAGCCGGCGACGTGGCCGAGGTGCAGGCGCCCGGTGGTATCAAGCACTACGAAATCGTGGAAGTGCGCTACCAGTGAGCAAGGCGTCGCCGGGAAGCAGCCTGGCGCGTGCGCGCCGGTTGCTGCCGCCGCTGTGGGCCGGTTTGCTGTTGTGCGTGGCGCTGGTGGCCACGCCGGCGCCGTTTGCGGTGCTGGAGCGCACCCAAGCCGGCCTGGTGGTGGCCTTCATCTTCAAGCGCGAGGCGTTTCTCACGCTGGCTGCGGCGCTGGCCTTCGTTCTGATAGAGCGGCGCCGTGCCCACGCAGGGCAGGGTGGCCAGTTCACCGTGGAGATGGCCTTGGCGCTGGGCGCGCTGTTCTGCACGGTGGCGGGCTATTTCGGCTTGCAGCCCATGATGGAAGCGGCACGTGCCGGCAAGGGATCGCTCACCTTTGGGCAATTGCACGGGATCAGCCTCGTGTTCTTCGGCCTGAAGATCCTGTGCGTGATGGTGCTGTCCTGGCGGGTGGTGGCGCCCGCGAAGACACCGGCGGCCTGAGCAGACCGACCGCCGGCAAGCGGTCGGGAAAACTACCAAAGATCGGGTGAATTACTCAGCCGCGCGCTTTTTCACGCTGATCGTGCGGCGCTTGGCGCGCTTGACGCTGCCGCCGGTCGTGACGCGCTCGTTGCCCAGCACGCGGACCTTTTTCACTTGCGGCCGGTGGTTGCCGCTCTTGCTGAACTTCACGATTTTCACCACCTTTGGGCCGGGACGGCGGTCATCGCGTTCCGTTTCTTCCTTGGGTGGGATGGGGCGCCACAGCACCAGCAGCTTGCCGATGTGCTGAATGGGCGCGGCGTCGAGTTGGTCGGCGAGTTGGCCGAGCAGGGCTTCGCGCGCGGTGCGGTCGTCGGAGAAGACGCGCACCTTGATCAGGCCGTGGGCCTTGAGCGCGGAGTCGAGTTCCTTGAGCACGCCGGGCGTGAGGCCATCGGCCCCGATTTGCACGACGGGGTCGAGGTGGTGGGCGGCGGCGCGGTGTTCCTTGCGCTGGGCCGGGGTCAGATTGATCGCAGACATCCTTACATTATCGACTCAGCATGAAGATCAAGACCAAGAGCAAGAAGGTCAACAAGGCTTGGCTTGCGGATCACATCAACGATCCCTACGTGAAAATGGCGCAAAGGGACGGTTTTCGTTCCCGCGCCGCCTACAAGCTCAAGGAGATCGACGAGACGCTCAACCTCATCCATCCGGGGCAGGTGGTGGTGGACCTGGGCGCTGCGCCCGGCGCCTGGAGCCAGTACCTGCGCAAGCGCTTTGCGCCCAAGGCGGCGGGTGCCGGCGGTGCGGCGGTGGGTGAGCTCAACGGCACGCTTATCGCACTGGACATCCTGCCCTTCGAGCCTGTCGAGGGCGTGCATTTCATTCAGGGCGACTTCCGTGAGGACGAGGTGCTGGCGCAGTTGCATGAGGCGCTGGGCGGCCGTCAGGCGGACCTGGTGGTGTCCGACATGGCACCCAACCTCTCCGGCATCGAAAGCGCGGACGCTGCCCGCATCGCGCACCTCGTGGAGCTGGCCGTGGAGTTTTGCGAAGGCCATCTCAGGCCTTCCGGCGCGCTGGTCTGCAAGGTTTTTCACGGCAGCGGTTACAGCCAGTTGGTGGAGCTTTTCAAGCGCCACTTCCGCGTCGTCAAGCCCATCAAGCCCAAGGCGTCGCGCGACCGTTCAGCCGAAACTTTCCTTGTAGGCCTGGGTCTGAAAAGGACTTAACTTGTCACGGCTGCGGGAAGGCGGTAAAGCAGGCGAAAGCACCTGTGTCGTCCCGGGACAAAGCAAAATTTGGCTAGCCCTTGACTGAACTAAAATTGCCCCCAATTCCGCACCGTCGCGCCCCCGCGGGCGTGCCGTGCCTGGTTTGAAAAGGAGCCGCGGTGAACAATCAATGGTTCTCTAAAGTCGCTGTCTGGATGGTGATAGCCCTCGTGCTGTTTACCGTCTTCAAACAGTTCGACCGCGGAGTCACGGCGGGTAACCAGATCGGTTACTCGGACTTCCTCGAAGAGGTGCGTGCCAAACGGATCAAGTCCGTGACGCTTCAGGAAGGCAATGGCGGCACCGACATCATCGCCGTGACGACCGACGACAAGCGGCTGCGCAGTACCGCGACGTATCTCGATCGCGGCCTGGTGGGCGATCTGATCAACAACGGCGTCAAGTTCGACGTCAAGCCGCGCGAAGAGCCGTCGGTGCTGATGAGCATCCTCGTGAGCTGGGGGCCGATGCTGCTGCTCATCGGCGTGTGGATCTACTTCATGCGCCAGATGCAGGGCGGGGGCAAGGGCGGCGCCTTCAGCTTTGGCAAGTCCAAGGCGCGCATGCTGGACGAGGCCAACAACTCCACCACTTTCGCCGACGTTGCCGGTTGCGACGAGGCCAAGGAAGAGGTCAAGGAGCTGGTGGACTTCCTGAAGGACCCGCAGCGCTTCCAGAAGCTGGGGGGCCGCATTCCGCGCGGCGTGCTGCTGGTGGGCCCTCCGGGTACCGGCAAGACGCTGCTGGCCAAGGCCATTGCCGGTGAAGCCAAGGTGCCGTTCTTCAGCATCTCGGGCTCCGACTTCGTCGAAATGTTCGTCGGCGTCGGCGCGGCCCGCGTGCGCGACATGTTCGAGCAGGCCAAGAAGAGTGCTCCCTGCATCATCTTCGTGGACGAAATCGACGCTGTGGGTCGCCACCGCGGTGCCGGCCTGGGCGGCGGCAACGACGAGCGCGAGCAGACGCTCAACCAGATGCTGGTTGAGATGGACGGCTTCGAGACCAACCTGGGCGTGATCGTGATGGCGGCCACCAACCGGCCCGACATCCTCGACCCTGCGCTGCTGCGCCCGGGCCGCTTCGACCGCCAGGTCTACGTGACGCTGCCTGACGTGCGTGGCCGTGAGCAGATCCTCAACGTGCACATGCGCAAGGTGCCCGTCGGCCAGGACATCCGGGCCGACATCCTGGCGCGCGGCACGCCGGGCTTCTCCGGTGCCGATCTGGCCAACCTGGTCAACGAGGCCGCGCTGTTCGCCGCCCGCCGCAACGCACGCGTGGTGGAGATGGTCGACTTCGAGAAGGCCAAGGACAAGATCATGATGGGCCCCGAGCGCAAGTCCATGGTCATGCCCGAGGAGGAGCGCAAGAACACGGCCTACCACGAGGCGGGTCACGCGCTGGTCGCGCGCCTCATGCCCAAGACCGACCCGGTGCACAAGGTCACGGTCATCCCGCGTGGCCGCGCCCTGGGTGTGACGATGCAGCTGCCCGAGGGCGACCGCTACAGCATGGACAAGGAGCGCATGCTCTCCACCATTTCCGTGCTGTTTGGCGGCCGCATCGCGGAAGAGGTGTTCATGAACCAGATGACCACCGGTGCTTCCAACGACTTCGAGCGTGCCACGCAGATCGCCCGCGACATGGTCACCCGCTACGGCATGACCGACGAGCTGGGCCCCATGGTCTATGCGGAGAACGAGGGCGAAGTTTTCCTGGGTCGCTCGGTCACCAAGCAGGTCAACGTCTCCGAGGAGACGATGCAGAAGGTGGACAAGCAGATCCGCAAGATCATCGACGAGCAGTACGCCACCGCGCGCCGGCTCATCGAGGAAAACAAGGACAAGATGCACGCCATGGCGCGCGCGCTGATCGAATGGGAAACCATAGACAGCGATCAGATCGACGACATCATGGGCGGCAAGCCGCCGCGTCCGCCCAAGGACTGGACGTCCACGCCGCCGCGCTCCGGCGGCAGCATGACGCCGCCGGTCAATCCGGACGGCACGCCTGCCACGGCATCGTCCTGATCCGCCGCGACTCTGAAACCACACACGGGGCCCGCGGGCCCCGTGTTTTTTTCTCTGCCGCCTTTTCGCAGCCGTACTCACATGTTTTGGTCCACCACACGCTTTCGCATCGATCTCTCGCGCCCGCAGGTCATGGGCATCGTCAACGTGACGCCGGATTCATTTTCCGACGGCGGCCAGCATGCGGATGCGGTTTCCGCGCAGGCGCACTGCGAGCAGTTGCTGGCCGAAGGGGTGGACATCCTGGACATCGGCGGCGAATCCACCCGGCCGGGTTCGGCCACGCCCAGCGAGGTGCAAGAGCTGGCCCGCGTCGAGCCTGTGCTGCGCCATGCCTTGACCCTGGGTGTGCCCGTATCGGTGGACACCAGCAGCCCGCTGGTCATCCGCAAGGCGCTGGAGTTGGGCGTGGACATCATCAACGACGTTCGCTCGCTGCAGCGCCCAGGCGCGCTGGACGCGCTGATGGACTCTGGCGTGAGCGCCGGCGTGTGCCTGATGCACATGCAGGGCGAGCCGGCCACGATGCAGGTGGCGCCGGCCTATGACGACGTCGCGGGGGAAGTCCTGGCCTTCCTGGCGCAGCGGCTGGACGCTTTGCGCGCACGCGGTGTGGCCGATGAGCGAGTGGTGCTGGACCCGGGCTACGGCTTTGGCAAGACGGTGGCGCACAACCTGGAGCTGCTGCGCCGCCAGCGCGAGCTGCTGGCCTTGGGCCTGCCGCTGCTGGCCGGCCTTTCGCGCAAGTCGTGCCTGGGTACGGTGACGGGGCGGCCCGTGGACCAGCGCCTGGTGCCCAGCGTGGCCGCGGCGCTGGCGGCGGTGTCGCTGGGCGCGCGGGTGGTACGAGTTCACGACGTCGCCGCCACCGTGGACGCTTTGAAGGTTTGGCAGGCTGCCGGGCTCGACTCTTGAGGTTTGGTGATGGAACGCTGAAGGAGAATGCCGGGTTGCCCTGAAAAGGTGTGGCAACCCAGGCGAATAAGCACAACGAGGACAGAGGATGAGCAGGAACTACTTCGGCACGGACGGCATCCGGGGAACCGTCGGTCAATCTCCCATCACGCCGGACTTCATGCTTCGGTTGGGCCATGCCGTGGGCCGCGTCCTGCGTGCGTCCGCCAAGCGGCCCACCGTGTTGATAGGCAAGGACACGCGCATATCGGGTTACATGATCGAGTCGGCGCTGGAAGCCGGTTTTGCCTCCGCCGGGGTGGACGTCTTGCTCAGCGGGCCGCTGCCCACGCCCGGCGTGGCCTACCTGACCCGTGCGTTGCGCCTTGACTTGGGCGTGGTCATCAGCGCTTCGCACAACCCTTTCAATGACAACGGCGTCAAGTTCTTCTCGGCGCAGGGCCAGAAACTGCCTGACGCCTGGGAGCTGGCGGTGGAAGCCGCGCTGGAGGAGGCTCCGAATTGGGTCGACTCCACCGGCCTGGGCAAGGCGCGCCGGCTGCAGGACGCAGGCGGGCGCTACATCGAGTTCTGCAAGAGCACCATCTCCAACGAGCTGTCGCTCAAGGGCATGAAGCTGGTGGTGGATGCCGCGCACGGTGCCGCTTACCAGGTGGCGCCGGCTGTGTTCCATGAGCTGGGTGCCGAGGTCATCAGCATTGGCGCCAGCCCGGACGGGCTCAACATCAATGCCGGCGTGGGCGCCACGGCGCCCCAGGCGCTGGTGCGCGCGGTGCGGGAGCACGGCGCCGACTACGGCATCGCCCTGGATGGCGATGCAGACCGGCTGCAGATGGTGGACGCCAACGGCCGGCTCTACAACGGTGACGAGCTGCTGTACGTCATGGTCGCGGACCGCCTGGCGCAAGGTCGCCCGGTGCCCGGCGCCGTTGGCACGCTCATGACCAACATGGGCGTGGAAACGGCCCTGCGCCGTCTTCAGATTCCCCTGGTGCGTGCCAAGGTGGGTGACCGTTACGTGCTGGAGGAGCTTTCCGCGCGCGGCTGGCAGCTCGGTGGTGAAGGCTCCGGCCATTTGCTGGCGCTGGACTGCCACACCACAGGCGACGGCATCGTCAGCGCGCTGCAAATCCTGCAGGCCGTGCGCCGGCAGGGCCGTCCCTTGGCGGCCTTGCTGGAGGGCGTGAGCCTGTTCCCGCAGACGCTGCTCAACGTACGCCTGGCCGACGGAGCGGACTGGAAGAGCAACCGGCAACTGGCTCAGGTGCAGGCGGAGGTCGAGCGTGCCTTGGGCGATGACGGCCGCGTGCTCATCCGCGCTTCCGGTACCGAGCCCGTGCTGCGCGTGATGGTCGAGGCCCGCGATGGTGCGCAAAGCAAGGCCTGCGCCGAACAGCTTGCCCAAGCAGCGCGCGGCTGAAGCCGTCGAACCCTTCGCAAGCTGAATCCAGCCGCGCAGGCCGTTTCAAGAACGGGCTGCCGAAACCTGCCCGGCCTGGCGCGTGAGGCAGGCTGTGGGCCGCCATGCCGGATGTGACAAGGTGGCCGTGACATCCGCATCGCTGTCACATGGGTGTCACAGAAGGTGCCTACAGTCGCGCGCATCGCTCTACTGCTTGAGGATTTGCGATGACGCGACACACCTTGCCGCTGCTGCTCGGCACCTTGCTCGCCGCGGCTGCCGGCACGGCTGCTGCCCAGGACGTCACCGGCGCCGGCGCCACCTTCCCGGCGCCCATCTACGCCAAGTGGGCCGACGCCTTCAACAAGGCCAGCGGCATACGCGTCAACTACCAGTCCGTCGGCTCAGGTGCCGGCATCAAGCAGGTCAAGGCCAAGACGGTGACCTTCGGCGCCACCGACATGCCGCTCAAGGACGAGGAACTGGACAAGGTCGGCTTGCTGCAGTTCCCCACCGTCATCGGTGGCGTGGTGCCCGTGGTCAACGTCAAGGGCTTGCAGCCCGGCCAGTTGAAGCTCACCGGCCAGGTGCTGGGCGACATCTACCTGGGCAAGATCACCAAGTGGAACGACGCGGCCATCACAGCGCTCAACCCCGGCGTGGCGCTGCCTGACCAGGCCATCGCCGTGGTGCGCCGCGCCGACGGCTCCGGCACCAGCTTCCTCTTCACCAACTACCTCTCCAAGGTCAACGCCGAGTGGAAGACCAAGGTGGGCGAGGGCACCGCCGTGAACTGGCCCGCGGGTGCGGGCGGCAAGGGCAACGAGGGCGTGGCCGCCTTCGTGCAACGCCTGCCCGGCGCCATCGGTTACGTGGAGTACGCCTACGTCAAGCAGAACAAGATGGCGTATGCCCTGCTCAAGAACCAGGCCGGCAACTTCGTGGCGCCTGACGACGCCAACTTCAAGGCCGCCGCGGCCGGCGCCGACTGGTCCAAGAGCTTTTATCAGGTACTGACCGAGCAGCCCGGCAAGGACGCCTGGCCGCTGACCGGCGCCACCTACATCCTCATGCCCAAGTCGTCCGAGAAGCCGGCCAGCGCCGCTGCCGCGCTGAAGTTTTTCGACTGGGCATTCACCGGCGGCGACGCCATGGCCGCCGATCTGGAATACGTGGCCTTGCCCGACAACCTCAAGGCACTGGTTCGCAAGCAGTGGGCCAACGTCAAGGGCGCGGATGGCAAGGCGCTGGCATTCAAATAAGCCCCTGGCGTTGTTCACGCGGCCACTTCGCGCGGCGTGGACAGGGCCACACCGTTTCCTTACCGACCATCCGGCGCCGGTCCTGAAGTCCGCCGCCCCGTTGCACACCTCGTTGTCATGACTGCACGATTGCCGGCCACCTCCCGTGTGGATGTCGCCCAAGGCCTGGATGCCATGGGCTTGCCATCCCCTCCCGCGGTGGCTCGCCGCTTCTCGCCTTGGCCCGACCGGCTGTTCTCGGCCGCGGCGCATACCGCGGCGGTGCTGGTGCTGGCGCTGCTGGCGGGCATCATCATTTCGCTGCTCATGGGTGCGGGTCCGGCCATCGAGGCCTATGGATTGAGCTTCCTGTGGAACAGCGAGTGGGATCCGGTGCAGGAGCGCTTCGGCGGCCTGGTGATGATCTGGGGCACGCTGGCGAGCTCGGCCGTCGCGCTGCTGATTGCCGTGCCCGTGAGCTTCGGCATCGCGTTGTTCCTCACCGAGCTGGCGCCGGCCTGGCTCAAGCGGCCGTTGGGCATTGCCGTCGAGCTGCTCGCGGCCGTGCCTTCCATCGTCTACGGCATGTGGGGCCTGCTGGTGTTCGGCCCGTTGCTGGCCACCTATGTGCAGCAGCCGCTGCAGGCCGCGTTCGGCAACGTGCCGGGGCTGGGCCAGCTCTTCCAGGGTCCGCCGGTGGGCCTGGGCCTGCTGTCGGCCGGGATCATCCTGGCCATCATGATCATTCCCTTCATCGCCTCGGTGATGCGCGACGTCTTCGAGGTCACGCCGCCCATGCTCAAGGAGTCGGCCTATGGCCTGGGCGCCACCACCTGGGAAGTCGTCTCCAAGGTCGTGCTGCCCTTTACCAAGACGGGCGTGGTGGGCGGCATCATGCTGGGCCTGGGCCGCGCCATCGGCGAGACCATGGCCGTGACCTTCGTCATCGGCAACATGAACCAGCTCGGCTCGCTCTCGCTGTTCGAGCCGGCCAACAGCATCACCAGCGCGCTGGCCAACGAGTTCGCCGAGGCCGGCGAGGGCCTGCACCAGGCCTCGCTGATCTACCTGGGCCTGGTGCTGTTCTTCATCACCTTCGTGGTGCTGGTGCTTTCCCGGCTGCTGCTGGCGCGCCTGAAGAAGGGCGAGGGAGCGCGCGCATGAGCATGAAACCCATGACTGTCACGACCTTGTCCCTGGACGCACGCCGCCTGGCCAAGCACCGCGCGCGCAAGCGCACCAACGCCGTCGCTCTGGCTCTGGCCCTGGCCGCCATGGCCTTCGGCGTGTTCTGGCTGGTCTGGATCCTGTGGGAGACGCTGCGCCTGGGCCTGCCCGCGCTGTCGCTGCAGGTGTTCACGCAGATGACGCCCGCGCCGCAATCCGAGGGCGGTGGCCTGGCCAACGCCTTGTTCGGCTCGCTGCTCATGGTGGGCCTGGCCACGCTGATCGGTACGCCCGTGGGCGTGATGGCCGGCATCTACCTCGCCGAGTACGGGCGCAAGGGCTGGTTGGGCGGCGCCACGCGCTTCATCAACGACATCCTGCTGTCGGCGCCCTCCATCGTCATCGGCCTCTTCGTCTACTCGGTGGTGGTGACGACCACCAAGGGATTTTCAGGCTGGGCCGGCGTACTGGCGCTCACGCTCATCGTCATCCCGATCGTCGTGCGCACCACGGAGAACATGCTCTCGCTGGTGCCCAACGCGCTGCGCGAGGCGGCCTATGCCCTGGGTACGCCCAAGTGGAAAGTGATCGGCGCCGTCACGCTCAAGGCCGCGCGCTCCGGCGTGCTCACCGGCGTGCTGCTGGCGTTGGCACGCGTTTCCGGCGAAACCGCGCCGCTGCTGTTCACGGCGCTGTCCAACCAGTTCTGGAACGCCGACCTGACGCAGCCGCTGGCCAGCCTGCCGGTGACCATCTTCAAGTTCGCCATGAGCCCCTACCAGAACTGGCAGGAGTTGGCTTGGGCGGGCGTCTTCCTCATCACGATGGGCGTGCTCGCGCTCAACATCGCCGCGCGCGTGCTGCTGCGGCAAAAGCACTGACACACAAGCACCATGAACGCCGCCGTCGCCCAACAAACCGAGCTCGACTACGCGCTGCCTGCACACGAGCAGGCCAAGCTCTCCGTGCGGGACCTGCGCTTCTATTACGGCAACTTCCTCGCACTCAAGCACATCAATCTCGACATCCCGGAGAGGAAAGTCACAGCCTTCATCGGCCCGTCGGGCTGCGGCAAGAGCACGCTGCTGCGCACCTTCAACCGCATGTACGAGCTCTACCCGGAGCAGCGTGCCGAAGGGCAGATCCTGCTGGACGGCCAGGATATCCTCACCTCCGGCCTGGACGTGAGCCTCATCCGCGCCAAGGTCGGCATGGTGTTCCAGAAGCCCACGCCGTTTCCCATGTCCATCTACGACAACATCGCCTTCGGCGTGCGGCTGTTCGAAAACCTGCCGCGCGTGGAGATGGACGAGCGTGTTGAATGGGCACTGCGCAAGGCCGCGCTGTGGAACGAGGTCAAGGACAAGCTGGGCCAAAGCGGCGCGGGCCTCTCCGGCGGCCAGCAGCAGCGGCTGTGCATTGCGCGCGGCATCGCCATCCGCCCCGAAGTGCTGCTGCTGGACGAGCCCTGCTCGGCGCTGGACCCGATTTCCACCGGCAAGATCGAGGAGCTCATCCACGAGCTCAAGAGCGACTACACCGTGGTCATCGTCACGCACAACATGCAGCAGGCCGCGCGCTGCTCGGACTACACGGCCTACATGTACCTGGGTGACCTGGTGGAGTTTGGTCCGACCGCGGAGCTGTTCATGAAGCCTCGCAAGAAGGACACCGAGGACTACATCACCGGCCGCTTCGGCTGACCCAAGGAGATACCGCCATGCCCGACAAGCACCTCTCCACCCAGTTCGACGCCGAGCTCAGCGGCATCTCCAACCGCGTGCTGGAGATGGGCGGGCTGGTCGAATCCCAGCTCGCGCAGGCCATGGCCGCGCTGACCAACTTCAGCTCCGACACGGCCGCGCAGGTCATAGAGCGCGAGGCGCTGGTCAACCGCATGGAGCTGGAGATAGACCGCGACCTCTCCGGCGTCATCGCGCGGCGCCAGCCCACGGCGCGAGACCTGCGGCTGCTCATCGCCGTGAGCAAGACCATCGCCAACCTGGAGCGCGTGGGCGACGAGGCCGCGCGCATCGCCCGCACGGTGGACAAGCTCATCAACGCCGGCGTCTCCACCCGGCTGCGCCAGCCCGTGGCCGACCTCAACTACGAGTCCGAGCTGGCCTTGGGCAGCCTGCGCAAGGCGCTGGACGCCTTCGCGCGGCTGGATACCGCGCGCGCGCTGGAAGTGCTCAAGCAGGACGACCAGATCGACCAGGAGTTCGACGGCCTGCTGCGCAAGCTCATCACCTACATGATGGAAGACCCGCGCACCATCTCCGCGAGCATCGACCTCGTGTTCGTCGCCAAGGCCATCGAGCGCGTGGGCGACCACGCCAAGAACCTGGCCGAGGTGATCATCTACGTCGTCAAGGGCACGGACGTGCGCCATGCCTCGCTGGAGGCTGTCGAAAATGCAGTGCGCTGAGCGCGCATCGGCACGTGGGGAGCCTAGACCGTGAGTGACGTGCTGGTGGTGGAGGACGAGCCGGCCATTGCCGAGCTCATCGCGATGAACCTGCGCCATGCCGGCCACGCCGTCACCATCGTGAGCGATGCCGAAGCCGCTGCCGCGGCGGTGGACCGCGTGCTGCCGGACCTGGTGCTGCTGGACTGGATGCTGCCCGGCCGCTCCGGCGTGACGCTGGCGCGCCAGTGGCGCAGCCAGCCGCGCACGCGCGAGCTGCCCATCATCATGCTCACCGCTCGCTTCGAGGAGAGCGACCGCGTCGGCGGCCTGGACGCCGGCGCCGACGACTATCTGGTGAAGCCCTTTTCCATGTCGGAGCTCATGGCGCGCATGCGTGCCGTGTTGCGCCGGCGCGCGCCCGAGGCGCTGGAGCAGCCGCTGGAAGCCGCCGGGCTCAAGCTGGACCCGGCCTCGCGCCGCGTCACCCGCGACATCGACGGCACGCCGCACGAGGTCAAGCTGGGCCCCACCGAGTTCAAGCTGCTTCACTTTCTGATGGCCCATCCGCAGCGCGTGCACACCCGCGCGCAGTTGCTGGACAAAGTGTGGGGCGACCATGTCTTCATCGAGGAGCGCACGGTGGACGTGCATGTGAAACGCCTGCGCGAGGCGCTGGCGCTGGTGGACTGCTCCAGCCTGATTGAAACCGTGCGAGGCGCCGGCTACCGGCTCGCGCAAGGCATCGCGGGCTGATCGTTGTGCGGCACCTCTTTGGGCGCCCGGTGGGCGCGGTGGTCGCCTGGGCGGTGGGCAGCGGCGCCGGCGCGCTGGTCGGGGCTTCCGCAGGGGAGCTGACGGCCGGGCTGCTGGCCGGCGGCGGCGCGGGCGTGCTGCTGCACGCCTCGCTGGACGCGTTGCGAGGACAGCGGCTGATGCGTTGGCTGCGCCGCGGCAACCTCGATGGCGCCGCGCCGCGCGACGCGGGCTTCTGGGGCGAGATGGCCTATCGCGTGGAACGCGCACTGCGCCTGCGCGAACGGCAGTTGGCCCAGGAACGGGCGCAGCACGCGCAGTTCCTCAACGCGATCGAGGCTTCACCCAACGGCGTGCTGCTGCTGGACGCGGGCGACGCCATCGTCTGGTGCAACCCGGCCGCCGCGGACCATTTCAGCCTGGACCCGGAGCGCGACCGCGCGCAGCGCGTGACCAACCTCGTGCGCGCGCCGGGATTCGTCTCACTGCTGCAGTCGGCGCAGTTCCCGACGCAGCCGACCTTGCTGTCCGGCCTGCGCCACGCGGGCACGCTGTCCGTGCTGCTGCGCGGTTACGGGCAGGGACTCAAGCTGGTGCTGTCGCAGGACGTGACGGAGCGCGAGCGCCACGAGGCCATGCGGCGGGACTTTGTCGCCAACGTCTCGCACGAAATACGCACGCCGCTGACGGCGCTCTCCGGCTTCGTGGAGACCATGCAGTCGCTGCCCCTGGGCGATGCCGAGCGCCAGCATGTGCTCGGCCTGATGGCGCAGCAAACCGGCCGCATGCGCACCCTGGTGGACGACTTGCTCACGCTGGCCCGGCTGGAAGGCAGCCCGCGCCCGGCGCCGGACCACTGGTTTGCATTCGACGTGCTGCTGGACCAGGTGCGCGAGCGCACACGCTCGCTCTCCGGGGGCCGGCATGAGCTGCGCTTCCCCGACGCTTGCGCATTGGAGCTGGCCGGCAGTGAAGGAGAAATCGACAGCGCCCTCACCAACTTGCTGAGCAATGCCGTGCGCTACACGCCCGCGGGCGGGCACATAGGCGTGACGATCAAGAACCTGGAAGACGGACGGCTGGAAATTGCCGTGCGGGACAGCGGCATAGGCATCGCCCGTGAGCATCTGCCGAGGTTGGCTGAGCGCTTTTATCGCGTGGATGGCAGCCGCTCCCGCGCCACGGGGGGCACGGGCCTGGGCCTGTCCATCGTCAAGCACGTGGCGCAGCGCCACGGCGGCGAGCTGCACATCGACAGCACGCCCAACCAGGGCTCGACGTTCAGCCTGGTATTGCCTGCGGCCCGCGTGCGGCAGGCCGAGGCGCAGGATCAGCGCGAGGCCGAGGCGCGCCGGTAGATCAGCACGCTTTCCTCGCGGTCGGTTGGGCGCCGCTCGCGGGCAATGAAGCGCCAGCCGGGCAGGTTGGGCGCGGCCCGCGTGGGCTCGTTTTCGGCCATCAGCAGCACGGGGCAGTCGGTGCCCTCAGCCGCATTTGGGCGGGCATCGACACGCCAGCCGCCGAAGTACTCCATGCCTGCCACGGCCGCGCGCTGCATGCCCGGCACCACGATGCAGGGCGTATCCCGGCCCACGTGGCGCGCGATGCGCTGCACCCAGGGGCGGTAGCTGCGCGCGTAGTCCAGCGCCGGCAGCCACAGCGTCATGACCAGCAGCCAGGCCAGCGCCACGCCGCCCGCGGGCAGCACGAGGCTCTTCCACAAGGCCTGCGGATGCCGTGCCGTGCGCCAGCGCACCAGCGCCAGCCACGCCAGCGTGCCGGCGATGGCCGCGATCAGCCGGACCAGCGAGAACTCGGCCGTGAAGCCCGGTGCCAGCCGCGCGATGTTGGCCGCCGTGCGGGCCGGCGTGCCGGTCTGCATGGCTGCGTACACAACCCAGATGACCAGCGCGCCGGCCGTGAAGAAGAAGACCGAAAACCAGTCAATGGCTGCGCTGGCGCTGCGGCGCAGCGTGGGCAACGCAAAGCCGGCCAGCACCGCCAGCGCGGGCAGCGCCAGCAGCAGCGCGCGGTCGGACCCGCCCAGCGCGATGCTGGCGCCCAGGCCGACCAGGGCGAGCCCAAGGGGCAGGGCGATGTGGCGCTTGAGCAGGTGGCGGCGCCAGCGCCACAGCGTCCAGGGCACCAGCAGCCACACCGGCCACAGGAACCAGGACACCAGCCGGCCCAGCTGTAGCAGTTGCGCGGTGTCGGCCGTGAAGTACCAGCGCCAGTGGTTGTGCTGCAGCACCAGCGTCAGGACCAGCGAGGCCAGCGTGGCGGCGCCCGTCCACGGCGCAAAGCGGCGCACCGGCGCATCCACCGAGCGCGCGCACACCACCGTGCCGATCACGCCCGCGGCCAGCGCGACGTTGGGCGCATCGCAAGCCGACAGCAGCGGCAGTGCCGCCAGCACGGCCAGGCGCGCCGTGGCGCTGCGGTAGGCCGACGCCGCCAAGCCCCACAGCAGCAACGCCATGGCGAAGAGCTGCGCCAGTTCCGGCGTGGTTTCGTGTCCAAGCTGCAGCAAGCCCAGTGTGGCCATCAAGGCCAGCAGCGCGCCGTCGGCCACGGCGCGGGCGTAATCCACCGCATTGGCTTCGCCGCCAAAGGCGAACGCCACGGGCTGTGCCGCCTCGGTGCGTGCGAGGTGGAAAGTGCTGTACCAGGTCAGCGCCAGCGTGAGCGCCAGCAGCAGCGCAAAGGGCAGCCGCGCTGCCAAGGCCGGTTCCACCATGGGCGACAGCAGCGCAATGAAGGCCGCCCCCAGCCAGTGCGGCAGCAGCACGCCCTCTGGAGGCAACTGGCCCACCAGCGGCGCCAGCCACGAGCTGCGTCCCTCGCCCATGGCCGCCATGTAGCCGAAGGCCGTGATGTCGGCGTTTTTCCAAGGGTCTCGGCCGAACAGGCCGGGCAGCAGGTAAGCCGCGCACAGCAGCAGCAGCGGCAGCCGCGGCAGCCGCTGCACGGCGCGCTGCGTCACCAGGGCAGGAGAGGGGATGTTCACGCCGAAATCATGCCGTCAAAACCACGCGCGGCCGGCGTGGCCCGGGCGCCTGTGGCCTGTCACCGCACCGGTCGCCGGGGGGGCACTTGGACTGCGCCACGGCCGGGGCAGGCAGAAAAAAAGGCAGCCGAGGCTGCCTTCCTTGTCGCTGGAGCGCGACCTCACTTCTTGAGGCCGACGCGCGCAAACTTGTTGCGGAACTTCTCGACACGGCCGCCGAGGCTGTCCACGCTCTTTTGCGTGCCGGTGTAGAAGGGGTGCGTTTCGCTGGTGGTTTCCAGCTTCACCAGCGGCAGCTCGCGACCATCGTCGAGCTTGATGGATTCTTTGGACTGCACGCAGGAACGCGTGACGAACTTGAAACCGTTGGACAGGTCCACGAAGCAAACTTCGCGGTAGTTCGGGTGAATGCCTTCTTTCATCGGAAACCTCGCTGCGTCGTCGCCAGCCACGCCGCCCCATGCGGCGCACTTGGCGAAAGCGGAAAACCCGCAATTGTAGCCCAAGCCGAAGGGGCGGCCCGGGATGGCGCCGTACAAACGGCGCCCTTGATGCGTTGTTGCCGCCAGGTACCGGCGGCGCGGGCCGTGTGCGGACACGGCCCACTGTGGCGGCGACTCAGCCGCCGCGGCGCATCAAGTCGAAGAAGTCCAGGTTGTTCTTGGTGGACTTCATCTTGTCGAGGATGAACTCCATCGCCTCGATCTCGTCCATCGGGTAGAGCAGCTTTCGCAGGATCCAGCTCTTTTGCAGGATCTCGGGCTTGAGCAGCAGCTCCTCGCGCCGCGTGCCGCTCTTGTTGAGCAGGATGGACGGGTAGACGCGCTTCTCGGCCATGCGGCGATCCAGGTGGATTTCGCAGTTGCCGGTGCCCTTGAACTCTTCGTAGATCACCTCGTCCATGCGGCTGCCGGTGTCTATGAGCGCCGTGCCGATGATGGTAAGCGAGCCGCCTTCTTCCACGTTGCGCGCCGCGCCGAAGAAGCGCTTGGGCCGCTGCAGCGCGTTGGCGTCCACGCCGCCGGTGAGCACCTTGCCGGAGGAGGGCAGCACGTTGTTGTAGGCGCGGGCCAGGCGGGTGATGGAGTCCAGCAGGATCACCACGTCCTTCCTGAGCTCCACCAGGCGCTTGGCGCGCTCGATGACCATCTCGGCCACCTGCACGTGGCGCGCGGCCGGTTCGTCGAAGGTGGAGCTGATGACCTCGCCGCGCACCGTGCGCTGCATCTCCGTGACTTCCTCGGGGCGCTCGTCCACCAGCAGGACGATGAGGTGCACGTCGGGATGGTTGGCGACGATGGCATGCGCCAGGTGCTGCATCATCACCGTCTTGCCGCTCTTGGGCGGCGCCACCAGCAGCGCGCGCTGGCCTTTGCCCAGCGGTGCGATGAGGTCGATGATGCGGCTGGTGATGTTCTCGTCGTTGTTCTTGATGTCGCGCTCGAGCCTGAACTGTTCCTTGGGGAACAGCGGGGTCAGGTTCTCGAACATGATCTTGTGCTTGTTCTCCTCGGGCGTGAGGCCGTTGACGCGGTCAACTTTCACCAGCGCGAAGTAGCGCTCGCCGTCCTTGGGGACACGCACCTCGCCCTCGATCATGTCGCCGGTGTGGAGGTTGAAGCGGCGGATCTGGCTGGGGCTGAGGTAGATGTCGTCCGTCGACGCCATGTAGCTGGTGTCGATGGAGCGCAGGAAGCCGAAGCCGTCCGGCAGCACCTCCAGCACGCCGTCGCCGAAGACCTGTTCGCCGGCCTTGGCGCGCTTTTTCATGATTGCGAACATCAGCTCCTGCTTGCGCATGCGAGCGACGTTGTCAATCTCCAGCGCCTCGCCCATCTTGATGAGCTCGGAGACGTGCAGCGCTTTCAGTTCGGACAGATGCATGGAAGGCAAACCCTGGGAAGGGAGGGCGCGCGTCCTTGCCAGGGGAGCACGCCGGATCAAATCGGCTCAGAAGGCCCGATGCCGGGCCGCTTCAACCCGCGGAACGCGGCAGAAAGACGTGAAATGCGCGGGGGGTTGTGAGCCGGAATCACGCCCCGCGAGTGGCCGGGGCAACCGAGGGCGTGATGGCAAATTCAGGGCTGCGTGAAACCGCCCGGGGCCAGCGTAACAGGTTCTGGCCAATTCGCGGGCGGCTCAATACCGCAGCAATCTTCAAATTATAGATTAGCGTCCAGGAACTGCGTCAGTTGCACCTTGGTCAGCGCGCCAACCTTGGTTGCAGCCACTTGGCCGTCCTTGAACAGCATCAGCGTCGGGATGCCGCGGATGCCGTACTTGGCCGGCGTGTCGCGGTTCTCGTCCACGTTGAGCTTGGCGATCTGCAGCCGGCCTTGGTAGGTGTTGGCAATCTCGTCCAGGATGGGGGCGATCATCTTGCAGGGGCCGCACCACTCGGCCCAGTAATCGACCAGGACGGGCGTTTCGGCATTGAGCACATCGTCCGAAAACGAGGCGTCGGAAACTTTTTTGATCAGTTCGCTGCTCATGATGGGGAGGTTTGCATGCGTCCGCAGGAACAGCCAGGGGCGCGGTGCTTGATATAGCGGAGGGCTGGGAATTCTGACACAAAGCCCCTGGCCCTCCGGGCTTGGGGCGGCTGTTCGGCAAGCTTGCGCGATGTCGCCGTTTCCTACCGCTGTAAGGCCTTCCCGGCCAAGAGCGGATTTGCCTGTCGGTAACAAAAATCCGGCCACCCGCGGCAACACTTCACGCAGCCATCACGCTTGGCGCGTGAAGCGGATGGCACATTGGCGGCCGTCATGACTTCCACCGCAGCCCAGCCCGCGAAGCCCTCCCAGCGCTTCGGACGTTTCGAAATGCGCCGCCTTTTGGGCAAGAGCGCGCGCAGCATGGTCTGGGAGGCGAACGACCCCGACCTGGGCCGCCAAGTGTTGCTGGCCATGCCTCGCGTGGCGCCTGCGGGCGACGCGGCGCTGCAGCGCTGGCTGGACGATGCCCGTGCCATGGCGCGCCTGAGCCATCCCAACCTGGTGCCCGTGAACGACGTGGGCATGTACCAGCGCCTGCCCTTTGTTTCCTACGAGCGCGCGCAGGACAGCGTGACGCTGGCGCAGCGGCTGCAGCCTGATGGCCATGCGACGCTGGACGTGGGCCGCTGGGCCGTGCAGGCGCTCGAAGGCCTGGCCTATGCGCACGACGCCGGCGTGGCGCACCGCGACTTGCAAATGCACATGCTGCGCGTGGACGAGCGCGGGCATCTGCAAGTCCTGGGCTTGTCCGTGGCGCCCATGCCCAAGGCCATCGATGCCTTGGGGCCGCTGCAGGCCCGCCAGGAAATGGTCGAGCGCGACGTCATGGCCGTGGGGCTGGCGATGTACCACCTGCTGGCCGCCCGCGCCGCGTTGGACGAGCCCGACCTGGTCAGCGCCATAGAACGCATGACGCCCTTGGGCGACGCCACCGTGCGGCTGCCGCGCGAGCTGCCGCAGCCTGTGCCGGAGGGCTTTCGTGCCGTCATCAACCGCTGCCTGGACAAGCTGCCGCAACAGCGCTTCCGGCATGCGCGCACGATGGGCACTGCGCTGCAGGAGTGGGTGCCTTCGCAACGTTCTTCGCTATCCGACTCATTGCCTGAGCAACTGCTGGAGAGCGTGCGCCGCCATGGCGTGCTGCCTGCCTTGCCCGACGGCGCGGCCATTGCGTCGCGGCTGCTGGGCATGGAGCGCCAGCACGTGGGCGCGCTTGCGCAACAGGCGCTGCAAGATCCGGCGACCTGCCTTGAGCTGTTGCACCAGGCCAACTCCTCCTACGTGCGCAGTGCGCAAGCGGAAGGTAGTGGGGCGGTCGTCACCCTGCGGCGCGCCATCGCGATGATCGGCCTGGCCGGCTTGCAGCGCGTGGTGCAGCGTCAGCATGCCTGGCCGGGGCCGCTGGACCAGGCATCGGCGCGCACCTTGTTGGCGCGCATGGAGCGGGCGCAACGCGCGATGCGCTTGGCGTTGCTCCTGAGCCCCCCGGGCTTTGACGGCGAAATCGTCCAGGTCGTGACGCTGCTGCAGGAGTTGGGCAGCCTGCTCGTTCATTACCACTTCCCCGAGCTGGCGCGGCAGATGCGCGCGCACATGGCGCCGCGCAAGCCCGCCTTGCCGGACGAGCCGCAGCCGCCCGCGTTGGACGAAGCCGCCGCGGCCCGCAAGGTGCTTGGCCTGGAGTTGGAGGCGCTGGCATTGGCGCTGTTGAGCCACTGGGGATTGGATGCCTCCATGTTGGCGCTGCTTCCCCCGTTGCCCACCAACCAGGCAGTGCAGGTGGTGGGCGAAGACGGCTTGCTGCGCGCCGTGGTCAGTGCGGCACGCGAGGCCGTCAGTGCCCTGGCCGTACCGGCCGAGCGCAGCAACGCGGCGCTGGACCGCGTGGCGCAGCGCTATGCGGCCACGTTGGTGCTGGACGGTGCCAAGCTGCGCCGTCTGCTGCGCGAAGCCTTGGCAGTGCCTCGCGCGGGCTGAACCAGCATGGCGCCGCAAGGCGCCATGCAACCGGCGCACGCCAGCGCCCGGCATGCGCGTTTTCAAGAAGAGGGGAAAGTGTCGCGGGCGCGGCAGCGAAAGCTGCCGGCTGTAGAAGATGGGGGTTGACGAGCCTTACCCCCGGCACTGGTCACAACGGTTGGGGCTGCTTCGTTCCCGACCTGACCCGGTTGGCCGCGCTCCCATGCGGGGAGGCCCGTCAGCGACTATTGTAGCCCACGCCGTGAGCCACTCCCGGCACGCGCGCCGCAACGCGCCTCAAGTGCGTTGCGGCCGGCCTGGTTTGCTTGTCAGCGCAACTGCAGATCGTCGTCGCCGAAGCGGATGGACAACGGCTCGATGAGCAGTTGCTTCTCGCCTTCTTCCACGCTGCCGGCCACCAGCGCCGGGATGCCCTGCGCCTGCGCGATCTCCACCGTGCGCTGCGCGTCCTCGGCACGGACGAACAGGGCGAAGCCCGCGCCCATGTTGAGCGTGCTGTAGGCCTCGCGGTCGTCATGGCCCGCGTGCTGCGCGATGAACTTGAGCACCTCCGGCACGGCCGGCACGCTGTGGATACGGTAGGTGAAGCGCGCCGGGTGGCGCAGCAGCTTGCGCCAGCCGTGGCCGGTGATGTTGGCGCAGTAGTGCGGCGTGATGCCGGCCTTGTAGAGCGCCTCCGTCACGGGCGAGTACAGCGTGGTGGGCGCCAGCAGCGCCTCGCCGTAGGTCTGGCCGCTTGCGAGCGGCGTGAGGTAGCCCTGGGGCAGCCGCTCGGTGAGCTTGCGCGCCAGGCTCAGGCCGTTGGCGTGGATGCCGCTGGAGGCCAGCAGCACGATGGCGTCGCCCGCGGCCATCTTGTCGCCCACCGACAGCCGCTCCTTGGGGTTGATCAGGCCCGTGCACGAAGCGGCCAGGTCGATGCGGCCTGCTTCCACGATGCCCGCCAGCGCCGGCGTCTCGCCGCCGCCCCAGGCCACGCCGCAGGTGTCGCAGGCGGCCTTCCAGCCGGCCACCAGCGCCTGCGCGCGCTGCGCGTCGCTGAACCAGTCGCTGCCACCGGCAGCCCAGTAGGCCTGCACCACCAGCGGCGTGGCGCCCACGGTGATGAGGTCGTTCACCGCCATGGCAATGGTGTCCTGCGCGATGCCCTGGTAGAAGCTGCGCCCGGTGAGCTGGGCCATCTCGTCGGCCACCAGGGCCTTGGAGCCCAGGCACTCGACGATGCTGGCGATGTAGAAGGGTCCGACGTCCACGACGTAGGCCGATTCGCCGCGCGAGGCGGCCACTTCGGCAAAGCCATGCGCCGCCACGTGTTGAGCGGTGGCGGCGGCGGCACGTTGGGCGCTGACCTTGAGCGGGTCGATCAGGTCGTAGTTCACGCCCGCCTGCTCGTAGCTCAGGGGTGCGGCGCTGTTGTCGGAAGAAGAGGGCGTTTGGGCATTCATAGGCGCGGATTATCGGACAGCGCCCGCGCCCCGCCGCCCGCGCGCGTTGCCGCCAGGGGTGGCGGCCGCGTCAGGGGCGGTGTGTCGCGCCCCGTAGAATCGAGGGATGTCCTACGTGGTCCTTGCCCGCAAATACCGCCCGCGCAGTTTCGATCAGATGGTCGGCCAGTCGCACGTGGTGCAGGCGTTGACCAACGCGCTGCAGCAGCAGCGCCTACATCACGCCTATCTTTTCACCGGCACGCGCGGCGTGGGCAAGACCACGGTCTCGCGCATCCTCGCCAAGAGCCTCAACTGCACCGGCGCCGACGGCACGGGCGGCATCACCGCGCATCCCTGCGGCGTGTGCACCGCCTGCACCGAGATCGACGCCGATCGCTACATCGACTACGTCGAGCTCGATGCCGCCAGCAACCGCAGCATCGACGAGATCCGAGACCTCATAGAGCGCGCCGCCTACAAGCCCAGCGTCGGCCGCTTCAAGGTCTTCATGATCGACGAGGCGCACCAGCTCACGCGCGACGCCTTCAACGCGTTGCTCAAGACGCTGGAGGAGCCGCCGGAGTACCTGAAATTCGTCCTGGCCACCACCGACCCGGACAAGATGCTGCCCACCGTGCTCAGCCGCTGCCTGCAGTTCAACCTGCGGCCCATGGCGCCGGAGACGGTGCACGAGCACCTCTTGAACGTGCTGCGGCAGGAGCAGGTGGCGTTTGACGCGCCCTCGCTGCGACTGCTGTCGCGCGCCGCGCGCGGCTCCATGCGCGACGCGCTCTCGCTCACCGACCAGGCCATCGCCTACGGCGGCGGCACGCTGGCCGAGGAGACCGTGCGTGCCATGCTGGGCAGCGTGGACCGCGGCCATGCCGCCGCCCTGGTGCGCGCGCTGGCGCAGCGCGACGGCGCCACGGTGCTCGCGGGCGTGCAGGGCCTGCGCGAGCGCGGCCTCTCGGCTGCCGCGACGCTGGAGGAAATGGCCACGCTGCTGCAGCAAATGGCCGTGGCGCAGATGGTTCCCGGCGCGTTGGACGACACCGACCCCGACACCGGCGGCGCCGTCGAGCTGGCCGGCCTGATGCCGCCGGACGAGACGCAGCTGCTCTACAGCATCGCGCTGCACGGCCGCGCCGAGCTGAGCCTGGCGCCGGACGAGTACGCCGGGCTGACCATGGTGCTGCTGCGCCTGCTGGCCTTCCCCAGCGGCGGCGGTGCGCCGCAAGCGCGGCCCAAGCCGGAGGCTGCGCGTGTGCCCGCGGCCACGCCCGGCGTGGCTTCGGCGCCCGCGGTCCTGTCTCTTATA